>JACCZN010000022.1 GCA_013695915.1 Rubrobacter sp. | reverse complement strand
AGCTCCGGGCCAAGTGGCGGCTGCAGCGGCGCTACGAGCCCCGGATGTCCGACGACGAGCGCGAGTGGCTGTACTCCCGGTGGAAGATCGCCGTCGAGCGCTCCAAGCACTGGGCGCACGAGGCCGTGGACTCGCCGCTGACCTAGCGCGTATACCGGAAAGGAACAGAGAAGAGATGAAGAAGATCCTGAACGCCCCCGAGCGGGCGGTAGAAGAGATGCTCCAGGGCATGGAGCTGGCCCACGGGGACCTCGTCCGGCGGCTCCCCGGCCACACCGTGCTCGTGCGGGCCGACGCCCCCGTGAGCGGCAAGGTAGCGCTGGTCTCCGGCGGCGGCTCCGGACACGAACCGGCTCACGGCGGCTATGTGGGGCCGGGCATGCTGGACGCGGCCTGCGCCGGGGAGGTCTTCACGAGCCCCGCCCCCGACCCGATACTGGAGGCCACCAGGGCCGTGGACGGCGGGGCCGGGGTGTTCTACGTAGTAAAGAACTACACCGGCGACGTGCTCAACTTCGACATGGCCGGTGAGCTCGCCGGGGCGGAGGAGATACAGACGGACTACGTGGTCGTGAACGACGACGTGGCCGTCGAGGACTCCACGCACACCACCGGACGCCGGGGCGTGGCGGGTACCGTCTTCGTACACAAGATACTCGGGGCTGCGGCCGACGCCGGAGAGGACCTCGCCGGCATCAAGGACCTCGCCGGGCGGGTGAACTCGAACGTACGCTCGATGGGCATGGCCCTTACGAGCTGCGTCCCGCCGGAGCGGGGGGAGCCAATCTTCGACATAGCGGAGAACGAGATGGAGCTCGGCATCGGCATCCACGGCGAGCCCGGCACGGAGCGCAGGGAGATAGCCCCCGCCCGGGAGATAGCGGGCAGCCTCGTGGAGAAGATACTCGGCGACTCCGTGGACTTCTCCGGCTCGGAGGCCGCCGTAATGGTCAACGGCATGGGCGGCACGCCGCTCATGGAGCTCTACGTAGCCTACGCCCGGGTGGCGGAGGTCCTGGAGAGCGCGGGCGTCCGTATCTGGCGCATGCCTTACGTGGGGGAGTACATGACCTCGCTCGAGATGGCGGGCTTCAGCGTAACGCTCCTCAAGCTCGACGAGGAGATGAAAGGTTATCTGGGGGCACCGTGCGACGTGGCCGCCGGTCGCCCATTCTAGGAAGGGGAAGCTGAATGCAAGTCTACCTCGCAGAGTTTATTGGCACCATGATCCTCGTCCTCCTCGGAAACGGCGTCGTCGCCGGGGTGTTGTTGAGGAACTCCAAGGCGGAGAACGGCGGGTGGCTCTTGATCACCTTCGGGTGGGGTATGGCCGTGGCGATGGCGGTCTACTCGGTCGGGGCCATCAGTGGCGCCCACATCAACCCGGCGGTTACTATCGGTCTGGCTTCCATCGGCTCCCATGAGTGGGCGATGGTGCCGGGCTACATCCTCGCCCAACTGCTCGGCGCCTTTGCCGGGGCCGTGCTCGTCTGGCTGGCTTACTTGAGCCACTGGGTGGAGACCGAGGACCCCGGCCTCAAGCTGGCAGCCTTCTCGACCGCTCCGGCCATCCGCAACCCGGTCTCGAACGTTGTCACAGAGGTCATAGGCACCGCCATGCTCGTCTTCGGCATCGTGGCCATCGTCGCGAACACACAGAACATCACGGAGGCGGGAGAGATAGACCTCGCCCCGGTCTTCTCGCTCGGGATATTCCCCCTGATCGTGGGCCTGCTGGTGTTCGCTATAGGTATGTCGCTCGGCGGTCCCACGGGCTACGCCATAAACCCCGCCCGCGACCTCGGTCCGCGAATCGCCCACGCCCTCTTGCCGATCGCCGGAAAAGGCGAGTCAGACTGGTCGTACGCCTGGGTCCCGGTCGTTGGCCCCATCGTCGGCGGTGTGATCGGAGCCGTCCTCTACTCGATCCTCGGTTTCGGAGGGTAGTCATCCGTCCGCGGCGGGGCGGTGTTCCGCGAAGAGCGTCAACAGGTCTATAATCCGGGCAGGGAGATCTTGAGCGCCACAGAGTCCACACTGGCAGTAATAAAGGAGATGGCCGCCGCGATGGAGGAGCACCGCGAGCACCTCACGAGCCTCGACGCCGCCATCGGGGACGCGGACCACGGCACGAACATGAACCGGGGCTTCAAGGCCGCCCTGGAGCGTCTGGAGGAGACGGAGCCCGCCGCACCCGCCGAGGTCCTGAAAGCGGTCTCGACGGCTCTTATAAGCAAGGTCGGCGGCTCCGCCGGGCCGCTCTACGGCACGGCCTTCCTGCGAGCCTCCACTGCGCTACCGGAAGAGGTCTCTCCGGCGGCCGCGGCCGCGGCGCTCGAAGCCGCGCTCTCCGGGGTCAAGCAGCGCGGCAAGGCGGAGGCCGGGGAGAAGACCATGGTGGACGCCCTGGAGCCGGCCGCCACCGCCGCGAAGGAGGCCGCGGAAGAGCCCGGTGCTACCGTAGGAGGCGTCTTCCGGGCCGCCGCGGAGGCGGCTCGGGAGGGCGCGGAGGCCACGGTACCGCTCGTGGCTACCAAGGGCCGGGCGAGCTACCTGGGCGAGCGCTCCAGGGGTCACCAAGACCCCGGCGCGGCCTCCACACACCTGCTCCTCGATGCTGCGGCCCGCGCCCTCGAACAGACCCCGCAAGGCCCGAAAGGAGGCCCCTAGTGGTCGGCATAGTGCTCGTCTCTCACAGCCGCGAGGTAGCGCAGGGTACGGCTGACCTGGTACACGGCATGGCCGGGGAGGTGGAGGTAGCCGCCGTCGGCGGGGGTTCGGACGGCTCCCTCGGCACCGACCCGGAGGGTATAAGAGCCGCCATAGAGGGCCTGGAGGCGAACGAGGTGCTGGTCTTCATGGACCTCGGGAGCGCGGTGCTGTCGGCGGAGACCGTCCTCGACATGCTGGAGCCGGAGCGCCGGGAGGTGATCCGGCTCGTGGACGCGCCGTTCGTAGAGGGCGCGTTCGCGGCCGGTGTAACGGCCTCGACCGGCGCGAGCGCCGGGGAGTGCGTCGAGGCCGCCGAAGAGGCCCGCACCGTCTCCAAGCTGCACTAACCGCAGACGGACGCCAGAGATGGACGCCGCGGGTACGTGTCAGAGCTTACCGGGGAGGGCGAGCGGACCGTATTACAATGCTCCCGGCAGAGCGGTGCGGCGACCGCGCCGGGAAGCGAAGGAGCGGAGTAGCGATGGAGCGAGAGATACCGCAGGACATCCGGGAGTATCCGTTCGACCTGATCGTGATCGGGGCCGGCATCAACGGGGCGGGTATCGCCCGCGACGCGGCGATGCGGGGTCTCAAGGCGCTGCTGCTGGACAAGGAGGACATAGCGGGCGGCACCACGAGCTGGTCTACGCGCCTGATCCACGGCGGCCTCCGGTACCTGGAGCACTACGAGTTCCCGCTGGTGCACGAGTCGCTCTCCGAGCGGGAGAAGCTCCTCCACATAGCCCCGCACCTCGTGAAGCCCCTGCCGTTCGTGGTCCCTATCTACGAGGGGAGCAAGCGCGGCCCGCGGCTGATACAGCTCGGCATGTACGCCTACGACCTCCTCTCCTACGGCTCCAGCATGGACAGGCACAGGATGCTCTCCCGGGAGGAGGTGCTCGAACAGGTCCCCGGCCTGAACGCCGAGGGCATGGTCGGAGCCGCCCTCTACTACGACGGCCAGACGGAGTACGCCGAGCGTCTCGCCGTCGAGAACGCCGTCTCCGCCCGGGAGCACGGGGCCTACGTCCTCAACTACGCGCGGGTGGACCGTCTCGTAATCGAGGACGGGGCCGTGCGCGGCGTAGAGTTCACCGACGTGCTCTCCGGCGGGGAGTTCGCCGCCCACGCCCCCGTTACCGTGAACGTCGCCGGTCCCTGGGTGGATGCGGTGCTCCGGGGCGCGGACCGCCCGGCGGAGGAGGAGCGCATGATCGGGGGCACCAAAGGGAGCCACATAGTCGTGGACGCGTTCCCCGGCGCTCCCAACGAGGCGCTCTACGTCGAGGCCCGCGCCGACGGGCGACCGTACTTCATCGTGCCGTGGAACGGCCGGTACCTGATCGGCACTACAGACTTCCGCTACGACGGAGACCTCGACTACGTCTCGGCCGACGAAGAGGAGATCTACTACCTCATAGACGAGACCAACTACGTGATACCCGAGGCGGACCTCACCCGCGAGGACGTGCTATTTACCTACTCCGGCGTCCGGCCGCTCCCCTACCAGCCGGAGGGCTCGACGAGCGGCGTGACCCGCAGCCACATAATCCACGACCACGCCTCGGGTTCCCCGGAGATGGAGGGACTCGTATCCATTGTCGGGGGCAAGCTGACGACCTACCGCAACCTCTCCCGCCAGACGGTGGACCTGGTCTACAACAAGCTCGGCACGAAGCCGCCGAAGTGCCGCACCGCCGAGGTGCCGCTACCCGGGGGCTTCACCGACGACTTCCAGGCCTTCGCCGCCAGGTTCAGGATGGAGAGCGGTCTCGCCGAGGAGCTCGCGACCCGGCTCCTCAAGCTCTACGGCATCCGGGCACCCGAGGTGCTCGACATGGCCGGCAACGACCTCTCGCTGAAGGTGCCCCTGACCTCGCCCGCCACCGCAGAGACGGGGCTCCTCGGGGCCGAGGTCCTCTTCGCGTTCCGCCACGAGCTCGCCCTGACCCTCTCCGACGTGCTGCTCCGGCGCTCGATGGTCGGCATGGGGCCAAAGGTCGGCCTCGACGTGGACGAGGCCGCCGCAGAGGTCGCGGTAAAGCACCTCGGCTGGGACCGCGACCGCGCCGACCGCGAGGTGCGGGACTTCCGCGACTACGTCCGGCGCTACAAGCCAAAGCAGTTCCGCGAGGCCGGAGCGCAGAAGGCCGGGTGAGGCAAGAAAACAGGACCAGGAATTGTTCTTGCTTTCACGTTTAGCGGGTGACCCTTACGGTAATATACGTGGGTAAGAGCATCACTCATTCAGGAGGTAAGAGATAGTGGAGACGAACCGCGGCAACGAGGGCATACTCTCGGACGAGCTCGCCGGTCAGCGCGAGGAGGTAGTGGACCTGCTGAAGACGGCGTACTTCATGGAGCTCGAGACGGTCATGAACTACGTATCCAACTCCGTGAACCCTGACGGCGTGCGGGCGCAGGAGGTCAAGGAGTCTCTGGAGGAGGACATCCAGGAGGAGCTCGGGCACGCTCAGCAGTACGCCGCCCGGATAAAGGAGCTCTACGGCGTGGTGCCGGGCTCTACAGAGTTCAGCGCGGGCCAGATGTCGCTGCAGCCGGCGCGGGAGCAGACGGACATCGTGCATGTGATCAAGGGCGTCATAGACGCGGAGACCAAGGCGATAGAGCACTACACCCGGATAATCGAGCAGACGGAGGGTTTGGACCCGGTAACGCAGGACATGGTGATCGACGTGCTCCGCGACGAGCAGGGTCACCGCAAGCTCTTCGAAGGCTACCTCCGCGAGTACGCGGCGGAGGGTCTCGCCTAGCGACCGACCTCCACTATGAAGGGCCATAGAGGGAGCCCGGCCACCCGGCCGGGCTCCTCTTCTTTGTGCTCTGTTGGTAGGCCGAGGGAATTGCCCTGCGGCGGGGTTCGTGGGAGCATATCCGCTGTTGGTTCCCCGACTACCGGCCCTCCTGGGGCCGGGAATGGCTTGGAGGGTGTGCGATGCTGGTGGTCATCTCCGACATGCACTTCGAGGAGGAGCGCTCGGACTACATAGAGGGGGAGGGCGTTACCGTGGGCTTCTCCCGCAACACGCCGGGGCAGGAGTACTACGCTCTCGGGTCCGCCCTGGCCTCGGAGGCGCGGCGCAACGGGGCGCAGAAGATGGACCTGGTGTTGGCCGGGGACCTCTTCGACCTGCACCGGACCACGCTCTGGTTCGAGGGCGAGAACTCCCACGCCAGGCCCTACGTGCCGGACGCCGAGGTGGACGCGGGCACGGAGGCCAAGATACTGGAGATCATCTCCGCCATCGTGGCCGAGCCGGACGTCGAGGAGAGCTTCGCCGCGCTGCGGCTGCTGGTCTCCGGGCGCTACCGGGAGTACGCCGGATCCGAGGGCGAGGAGAGAGACTTCCCGATCCCGGTGGAAGTACACTACATCCCGGGCAACCACGACCGCCTGACCAACGCAACCCCCGCCATCCGGCGCCGCGTCCGCGGGCTACTCGGCCTCGGGGAGGGTGACGAGCCGTTCCCATACTCGATCTTCTTCGACAACCCCCGGGTTCTCGTGCGCCACGGTCACGAGTACGACCCCTACAACCACTCGGTGGACCACACCTTCACGGACAGGTTCCCCGTACACCTGCCGGACGAGGAGTACGAGAACCCCTCCCTCGGGGACTTCGTTACCACGGAGGTCGCCGTGAAGTTCCCCACCGTCCTGCGGCGGCTCTACGGGGACGAGGAGATCCTGAAGAGCCGGCCACTCTCTACCATCTACCGGCGGCTCCTGGAGTTCGACGACCTCAGGCCCCAGTCGGCGCTCCTCAACTTCCTGCTCTCCATCCCCGAGGAGGACGTGCCCGAGGGCGAGGTCTGGAGCGTGCTCTCCCGGGTGGCCCGGGAGATACTCGATGAGATACACGATAGCCCGTTCCTGCGGGACGAGCTGCGGAAGATGAACAAGAAGGGGCCACACCCCATGGACGCCGTCGAGGCGTACCTGAACCTCAAGGCCTGGCGCCCCGGCATCCCCCTGACCGCGGCCCGGCTCTACACCCGGTACGCTGTCAGCGAGGAGACCTCCGGGGGACCGACCGTAATGGCGGCCCGGGAGAGCGTGGTGCTGGACGGCTCCGTGCGCTTCGTCATAGCCGGGCACACCCACCACCCGCAGGTCGCCCTGCTCGCCTCCGGCCGCTACGGCGGCAGCTACTACGTGGACACCGGCACCTGGCGCAACCGGATCCCCTCGACCCCCCGCTACGACGGCTTCGGGCGGCTCCGGACCACGACCTACGCCATCGTCTACCGCTCCGACGAGAACGCGGAGGACGGGCCCGGGCCGGGCGGCCTGAAGACCGAGTCGTTCTCCTACTGGTCCGGCTTCTCCCAGACGTGGAGCGGGGAGGAGCAGGAGTCCCTCTGAGCCGGAGAACCCGGCGGGGAGAGCCTGATACCATACGACGGTCGTTTACTGCGCACGCGGGAGAGCAGAGCCTGGCTACTCAGACAGAGCAGAAGCAGGACGTCGGTGCGCTCACCTCGGGGGCCATGGCGGAGGTCTGGGACTGGGTCCTCTCGCGGGTGCCGCCGGGGACCGAGATCTTCGACGCCCACGCCCACATCGGCGCGGACCTAGACGGGCGGGAGATGACGGCCACGGGCCTGCGGGAGCGCATGCAGGCCGCGGGCGTCACCCGGAGCATCGTCTTCCCGCTCAACGACCCGAACGCCCGCGAGGACTTCTCCGGGCCGAACGACACGCTCTGGGAAGCCTACGAGGCCTACCCCGGGTTCTTCGTGCCCTTCTTCCGTCTGAACCCGCACCGCCCCTACGAGCAGGAGTTCGAGCGCTGCGTGGAGCGGGGCTTTATGGGGCTCAAGCTGCACCCGGTCTCCCAGGACTTCGCCCTCGACGACCCGCGGGCGGTCGAGCTCTTCCGGATGGCTGCCGGGAGGGACCTGCCCGTCCTGATCCACGCCGGCTTCGCCATGCAGCGGATAGTGGAGCCCCTCCGGCCGACGCTAGAGGAGTACCCGGAGCTGCGCCTGATCGTGGGCCACTCCGCCATGGTCGAGATACTAGAGGCGGTCCGGACCTTCGGGGAGAACCCGAACGTACTGTTCGAGACCTCCGTGGTGAAGGCCAAGGACCTCTACGTCCTGATGCGGACGCTGGCCCCGGAGAAGGTCTGCTTCGGCTCGGACATCCCCTACGGCGACCTGCCCTCGACCCTGCACGCCACTCTGACCGCGGCGGAGGCCGCCGGTTACTCGGAGGACGAACTGCGGGGCCTGCTCTCCGGGAACATCCGGCGGTGGTTCGGTTGAGCGGGGAGGAGGCGGCCGCGCGCGGCCTCCGGACCGCCCACCTCCTGCGCGTAAACAGCTACCTGGACTGGGCCATGGTCTCCGTGTGGGCCGCCTCCGCCCGGGCCGACGTGACGCTCGGGATGGCTGAGGCCAGCGTCCGGGGCAAGGGGCCGGGAGGCGCGGACGAGGAACTGTTGCGGAAGCTGCGAGCCCTGATCCGGGAGTCCCGCGAGCACTACGCCGATAACGACTTCCCGGCGGCCATGTCCCGCGTCAGGACCTCGCAGGACCTGGTCTCCATCCGCATCATCAAGGTCTCCGAAGGCCGGGAAGAGGAAGACTTTGGCTAGGAGCACCCACCACGACCTCCCGGCGGACGTGCCCCTCTGCGCCGTCCGGCGCGGGGGCCTTATCGAGAGCTTCCACCGCGGACGCTACGTGGTCTGCGGCGCGAGGGGGGAGGTGCTGGAGTCCGGGGGTGACCCGGGGGGCTACGTCTCTCTCCGCTCCGCGGCCAAGCCGTTGCAGGCGCTGCCGGTCGTGACCTCCGGTGCCGCCGCAGCGTTCGGCCTCTCCGCCCGGGAGCTCGCGGTGGTCTGCGGCTCCCACAACGGCGAGGACGGACACCTCTCCGCCGTGCGCTCGATACTGGAGAAGGCGGGCCTCTCCGAGCGCGACCTGCAGAGCGGCGCGCATCCGCCGCTGCACGCCCCGTCCGCGGACCGGCTCCGGCGCTCCGGCGAGCGTCCCCGCCCGCTGCACGGCAACTGCTCCGGCAAGCACGCCGGGATGCTCGCCGTGAGCGTCCACGAGGGCTGGGAGACCGGGAGCTACCGGAGCCCGGATCACCCGGTACAGAGGCTCGCGCTCGGGGTCGTGGCCGGGGTCTGTAACGTCGAGCCGGACCGTATCTCCCTCGCCAACGACGGCTGCGGCGTACCGGCCTTCGCCCTGCCCCTCGGGAGCCTGGCCGCGGGATTCGCCCGGCTCGCGAGCGGCCGGAACCTGCCCGGTGAGCTGGAGGCTGCTGCGGGCGAGGTACGGGCGGCGATGGGGGAGTACCCCTGGATGGTCGCCGGCACGGGCCGCTTCGACACGCAGCTCATGCAGGAGACCGGCCTCGTGGCGAAGGGCGGGGCCGAGGGGGTGCTCGCCGTCGGGAGCCCGGATGGCTGGGGGCTTGCGATCAAGGTCTCCGACGGCTCCGGACGGGCCGTAGCGCCGGTGGCGTGCTCTCTGCTGCGCCGCCGGGGGATCGAGCTCCCGGAACGCGCGGAAGACAGGGAGCTGGCGAACCTCCACGGCGAGGTCGTGGGGGAGATGCTTCCGCTGGTCCGGGAGGCTGCGGGAGAAGGCTCGACGTAGCACGTTGAGGGGTGGTTCGGTGGATTACTCGGAGCTCGGCTGGCGGGAGTCCCTGGTCCTGGGAGGACCGCGCCGCGGGACTTCGGGGGTACGGAGGCCTTCATACGGAATCCGGTTG
>JACCZN010000021.1 GCA_013695915.1 Rubrobacter sp. | reverse complement strand
AGCTCCGGGCCAAGTGGCGGCTGCAGCGGCGCTACGAGCCCCGGATGTCCGACGACGAGCGCGAGTGGCTGTACTCCCGGTGGAAGATCGCCGTCGAGCGCTCCAAGCACTGGGCGCACGAGGCCGTAGACTCGCCGCTCACCTGAGCGGCCGTCCGAGCCGGAGCGCGGGTAGAACAATTGAGACAGGAGACCGAATGGAGACTGATGTAGTTGTAATCGGCGGCGGTGTAACAGGGTGTGGGGTGGCGTGGGACCTGGCGCTCCGCGGTGCCAACGTGACGCTCATCGAGATGGGCGACGTGGGCACGGGCACCTCCGGGCGCTACCACGGGCTCCTACACACGGGCTCCCGCTACGTGGCGAGCGACCTCACGAGCGCCCGGGAATGCTATGGGGAGCACACTACCATCCGCCGGGTCGCCCCCCACGTGCTGGACGACACCGGCGGAATCTTCGTGCTCTCCCCGTCCGACGAGGAGAGTTTCGTCGAGGCCTGGACCGCCGGCTGCAAGGCCGCCGGGATTCCCGTGGAGGACATAGGCCCAGCCGAGGCCCTGAGAAGGGAGCCGCTACTGCACCCCGATACCCGGGCCGCCTTCGAGGTTCCCGACGCCGCCTGCAACTCCTTCGAGCTCTGTGCCACGCTCCGCAGGAGCGCCGAGTCCCTGGGAGCCAGGTTCCTGACCTATCACCGGGTAGAGAGCTTTCAAGAGGAGGACGGCCGGGTGAGAGGCGTCAACGCCACGGACCTCCGCACCGGCGAAACCGTAGAGGTGCGGTGCCAGGCGGTAGTGAACGCGGCCGGGCCGTGGGCCGGAGAGGTCGGCAAGAAGGCCGGTGCGGGGTTCGGCATGGTCCTGAGCCGCGGGGCAATGCTCGCGTTCAACGGCCGGTGGACCGGCGCGATCTTGAGCCGCCTGCGGCCGCCGGGCGACGGGGACATCTTCGTGCCGCTCGGCCCCACCGGGGTGGCCGGTACGACCTCCGTGCCGACCGACGACCCGGGAGACACCCGGATAGAGGACTGGGAGCGAGAACGCATCCTCTCAGAGACGGAGGCCTTCCTGCCCGGCGTCCGGCAGGCCAGGATACTTCGTAGCTGGGCGGGGGTGAGGCCGCTCTACGACCCGGGTACCCAGTCGGACTCCGCCGAGGGCACCCACGTGGACAACCGCAAGGCGGCACGGACCTTCGACGTCCTCGACCATGCCGAGAGGGACGGCGTCGAGGGGCTTGTGAGCATCGTTGGCGGCAAGCTGACCACCTTCCGGCTCATGGCCGAGAAGACCAGCGACAAGATCGGGGAGAAACTCGGCGTAGACAAACCGTGCCTCACGGCCAAGACAGAGATGCTCGCGAGATAAGGGAGAAGAAAATGCAGGAAAAGACAGGTGGTTTTCTCGGTGCGGTCTTCGACGTAGATGGGGTACTCGTCGACTCGCCGCACGAGCGGGCCTGGCGCGAAGCCTTCCAGGAGCTCATGGAGACCGAGTGGAGCGACGTCCGAGGCCGGAGCACCTACACCCCGGAGAGGTTCACCCCCTCTGTTTACCAGGAGGTGATGAGCGGCAAACCGCGCATGAGCGGCGCCCGGGCCGCGCTCGACTACTTCGAGGTCCCCGACCCAGAGAGCCGCCTGCAGGCGTACGCGGACCTCAAGCAGAGCAAGGTCGTCGAGCTCATAAAGGCCGGAGAGTTCACGGCCTTCCCGGACGCCATGAGGTTCATCCTTGCGGTCAAGGATTCGGGCATCCCCGTGGCGGCGGCCTCGTCCTCCAAGAACGCTGGGCTTTTCCTGGAGAGGATCCAGCTCGACGAGTTCACCGCAAAGCACGACCTGCACTACGACTTCGTCGGTCCCGGGCTTACCCTGCAAGAGCTCTTTGACGCGGACATCTCCGGGCGGGACTTCGAGCAGGGGAAGCCGCACCCGAAGATCTTCCTCACAGCCGCCGAGGAGCTCGGCGTGAACCCGCAGGGTTGCTTTGTGGTCGAGGACGCCACCTCCGGGGTCGAGGCCGCCAGGGCCGGGAACATGGCGGCGCTCGGCGTAGCGCGGATGGACGACGAGGCGTTCCTGGAGGCGGCGGGCGCGGACCTTGTGGTCTCCTCTCTGGATGAGGTCTCCCTGGAGGCGCTGTACGGGGGCCGTCTGGAACCGGTAAGCGCCCACCGCTGAAGGTCCCGCAGGCGAGATCGCACGAAGGGAGAGAGATGACCGAGCAGAGAGTAGCTACGCTGGGCAGCCACGGGGCAGCCGTTGGTGCGGCGCTCGCCGGGCTGCGGGAGGACCGGGTCGTGGAGCGCATCTGGCAGGGCGACCACACCGTATGGAAGCCAGAGCCAGGGGAGATCTCGAACCGCCTCGGCTGGCTCCGCGTTATGGAGGAGATGCGGACGGCGCTGCCGGAGATCTCGGCCCTCGTCGAGGAGGTCCGTGGCCAGGGCTTCACCCGCGCGCTGCTCCTCGGGATGGGCGGCTCGAGCCTCGCCCCCGAGGTTTTCCGGAACGTCTTCGGCGTCCGGGAGGGTTACCTGGACCTCGCAGTCCTCGACAGCACCGACCCCGGCGCCGTGCTCGACCGCGAGCAGGAGCTAGACTTCTCCCGCACGCTCTTTGTGGTCTCGACCAAGTCCGGCGGCACGGTAGAGACCTTCTCGTTCTTCAAGCACTTCTACAACCAGGTGACGGAGGAGGTCGGGGACGAAGCCGGCAACCGCTTCGTCGCTATCACCGACCCCGGCAGCGGGCTCGCAGAGACCGCCGAGCGGTACGACTTCCGGAAGACGTTCCTGAACGACCCCGAGATCGGGGGCCGCTACTCGGCCCTCTCCCACTTCGGCCTCGTCCCCGCAGCCCTTATAGGGGTCGATGTCCCGGCCCTTCTCGACCGGGCGGAGGAGATGGCCCGCCGGTGCGGCAGGGACGAGAACCCCCCGCCGGACGAGAACCCCGGGGCCTGGCTCGGCGCGGTGATAGGCGAGCTCGCTGCCACCGGCCACGATAAGCTCACGCTGCTCGCGGACCCTCCCCTGGGCACCTTCTCCGTCTGGATAGAGCAACTCGTCGCCGAGAGCACCGGCAAGGAGGAGACCGGGGTACTCCCCATTGCCGGTGAAGAGCCCGCCCCTCCGGAAGTCTACGGCAACGACCGGCTTTTCGTCTACCTCGGCCTTGAAGGGCGGGAAGGCGACCTCCTCTCGGCGGCCGAGGAGCTAGCGCTCGCCGGGGAACCAGTGGTGCGGCTGCGGCTCCGGGACCCTTACGATCTCGGCGGGGAGATGTTCCGGTGGGAGATGGCCACGGCGGTGGCCGGCAGGCGGCTCGGGATCAACCCTTTCGACCAGCCGGACGTGGAGGTCGCCAAGAAGCTCGCCCGCAGCATGGTCGAGGCCTACCGGGAGGAAGGCTCGCTTCCCGAGCCGGAGCCCACGTCGAGCTCCGGCGATGTCACCGTCTACGCCACCGGCGAAGCAGAGAGCCCGGAAGAGGCGCTCGACGCCCTTCTCGCGAGCGGAGCCCCGGGAGACTACGTGGCGCTCCAGGCGTACCTGTGGCCGACGGAGGAGACCACGACCGCCCTTCAGCGGCTCCGCCTCCGCCTCCGGGAGAGGACAGGGCTCGCGACCACGCTCGGCTACGATCCGCGGTTCCTGCACTCCACCGGCCAGATCCACAAGGGTGACGCCGGGGGCGGTATGTTCGTCCAGATCACCGCGAACCCCTCGCAGGACGTGCCCATCCCCAACGAGGCCGGCGCTCCGGGCTCCGTCCTGAGCTTCGGCGTACTGGAGAAGGCCCAGGCCCTCGGCGACGGTCAAGCCCTGCGGGACCGGCAGCGGCGGCTGGTGCGGCTCCACATCACCGGAGACATCATCGGGGTTATAGACCGTCTGTCGGAGAGGGAGACATGATCTCCGCCGCCCTCTTCGACCTCGACGGCACGCTGCTGGAGACCGAGGAGCTGAAGGCTCTCTCCTACGCCCGGGCCGCTACGGAGCTACGCCCCGACGCCGTGCGGGAGGCCGATGTGCTCGCCGCCTACACCAACCTCGTGGGTCTCTCGAGAGAGGAGGTGGCCGATGCACTGATGCGGGACTTCAGGCTCGAAGCAGCGGCCCGCGAGCGCATGGAGGAGCTCGGAGAGGAGGAGCCCTGGCGGGCCTTCGTGCGGCTCCGGCTCGACGTATACGAGGGGCTTCTCGAGGAGCCGGACCTGCTCCTCGGCCAGCGCTACCCGCATAACATAGACCTCCTGCACGAGCTCCGGCGCGAGGGCTACCCCACGGCACTCGCCACCATGTCCTACCGTTACCAGGTGCGGCGCGTGCTCTCCGTGCTCAGCCTCGAGGACGCCTTCGATGTGGTCGTCACCCGGGACGACGTGCGGCGCGGCAAGCCCGACCCGGAGATGGACCTGCTCGCCGCAGAGAAGCTCAGCGTACCATCGGAGGAGTTTCTTGTAATAGAGGACTCGCCAGCCAGGGTAGAAGCGGCGCTGGCGGCCGGGATGGCGGTGGTGGCGGTAGCGACCGCGCTCACCCGGCGGGGGCTCCGCGAGTCCGGCGTCCTCGCGCCTCGTTGGGTGGTAGAGGACCCCCGGAGGCTGCCCGAGGTGGTCGAGAAGAGGATAGAGGCCGCGGGCGGGCGGCGCAGCGTAGTATAAGAGACCTCACCAGCCGGGGAGGAGAAGAGGTGCGAATCGTTCAGATGTCGGATATACACACGGGGACGCCGCTCTTCAGGCCCGAGATGCTCGATGCGGCGATCGAGGAGACCAACGCCCTCGCACCGGATCTCGTAGCCGTGGCGGGAGACCTCACCACCGAAGGCTACCGGTGGGAGTTCGAAGAGGCCAAGAGCTACCTCGATCGCATCGAGTGTCCGAACGTAGTGGTGATCATGGGTAACCACGACGCCAAGAACGTTGGCTACCGCCACTTCGAGGACCTCTTCGGCCTCCGGTCCCGCTCGGTGACGGTGCCCATCCCTGAAGGCGAGGCCAAAGTGGTTGCGCTCGACTCTACAAAGCCGGACCTCGCGGAGGGAGAGGTCGGGCGCGAGAACTATGCCTGGCTCGACTCCGAGCTGCGCGGCTGGGACCGGGGGCCGAGGATCGCGATGGTCCACCACCACATCCTCGCCGTGCCCGGCACCGGCCGGGACCGCAACAACCTCCGGGACGCCGGGGACGTGATGGCGATCCTGCGGGAGCTAAAGGTCGACATGGTGCTCTCCGGCCACCGCCACGTCCCGTACGTGTGGAGCGTCTCCGGCGTGCGGATAATCCACTCTGGCACGGTGTCGAGCCTGAGGGTGCGCGGGATCATCGCTCCCTCGTACAACGTCATCGAGTTCGGCACCGAAAAGGTGGCGGTCAACCTGAGGCGACCGGGCGAAGGCGAGGAGCCGCTGGCGAGCTTCTCCCGGCAGGCGGTCACTACCAGCGAGGTCTTTCCGGAGCTGGAGCGCTTCGTACGCTACGACAAAGCCTCCATGCAAGGGTGATCCAGTATCCGAGGGAGGATAAGAGATGTCCAGAAGTATCGGCGAGCTGCCGCACGCGCTAGACACGCTGGAGACCGGCGGAGAGCTGCAACAGCGCCTCGAAGGTCGGCACCCGGCCGTCTTTCTCGACTACGACGGCACGCTAACCCACATCGTGGACCGGCCGGAAGACGCCCTGATCTCCGAAGAGATGCGGGAAGCCGTCCGCAGCCTCGCGGAGCGGTGCTCCGTCTGTGTGGTGAGCGGGCGCGACCGGCGGGTCGTGCAAGAGCTCATGGGCCTCGACAACCTCATAGTCGCGGGCAGCCACGGCTTCGACATCTGGAGCCCGGAGGGAGGTGAGATCCAGCACGAGCAGGGCACGAGCTTCGGGGATCTGCTCGGAGAGGTAGAAGACCGGCTGCGCGAAGGTTCGACTGCGGTCGAGGGCTCGCTGGTGGAGCCGAAGAGCGCCTCGGTTGCTATCCACTACCGGCTGGCCTCCGAGGAGGAGCGTCCGAAGATAAAAGAGCTCGTGGACGGGCTCCTCGAAGAGCATCCCGGGGAGCTCAAGGTAACGCCCGGCAAGATGGTCTACGAGGTGCAGCCGAACATCGACTGGGACAAGGGCAGGGCCGTCCTCTACCTGCTCCGGGCTCTCGAACTGGACCGGGACGACGTGGTCCCGCTCTACCTGGGCGACGACGTGACCGACGAGCACGCCTTCGGGGCGCTCTCGGAGACCTCACCCCCGGGCATCGGCGTCTTTGTCAGCGACGCCGAGGACCCGGAGAACGCCACCCGGACCACCGCCGCGGACTACCTGCTCCGCTCCGTGGAAGAGGTGGAGCGCTTTCTGGACCGGCTGGCGCGCTGAGATTCGCCGGCCGGGGCGTGTACGGGGACACTGAGATCCGGGAGGGAGGCTGCATGAGTACCGTTGTGAGGAGCGGCCAGTCAAACGCTGTCGGCTGCGAGGAACTAGGGTTGATGGGCACTATAGACACCTCGAAGTGCTGTGGGAGGTGCCACTCCGCTGACCGGGAGATTTTAGGCGGCTCCCTCGGTCCCTGTCAGGTGTCGTTCCCGGATGGCAGGGAGTTTCTTGTCTGCTGCGCCGCAAAGAAGCAGTTGCTCGGGGAGGTAGTCTCTTGAAGTGCCGGACAGCTATACGAGGAGGACACGCATGAGCGAGTGGACGCTGGCCTACGACCACTTCGACCCGGAAGAGGAGGGGCTGCGCGAGGCGCTAACCTCTACCGGCAACGGATACTTCTGCACGCGCGGCTCCTTCTCGTGGGCCGACGCCGACGGCGTGCACTATCCGGGCACCTACATGCACGGCGGCTACAACCGGGAGACCACCATCATGGCCGGGGCACCGGTCCTGAACGAGGATCTGGTGAACCTCCCGAACTGGCTCGTGCTCGACCTGCGCATAGAGGGCGAGGGAGCCGTGGGCCTCGGCAACGTCGAGCTACTCTCCTACCGTCACGAGTATGACCTCCGCAACGCCGTGCTGAAACGCCACCTGCGCTTCCGGGACCGCGCCGGCCGGGATACCACCCTCCGGACCCGCCGGTTCGTGAGCATGGAGAACAAGCACCTGGCGGCCATGGAGTGGGAGATAATGCCGGAGAACTGGTCCGGCAGGGTGGACCTCGTCGTGGCCCTCGACGGGCGGGTCATGAACAGCGGCGTCGCCCGCTACCGCCAGCTCGAAGGCCGCCACGTAAACCCCTCCTCCAGCAACTCCCCCCGGCCCGACACCATAGGCCTCCGCGCCCGTACCCGGCAGTCCCGGATCTATGTAGCCCAGGCCGCCCGCACCAGGATCTACGGCCCCGGTGGAGAGATGGAGCCGGAGCGCAGCCTCTACCAGGTAGAGGACTACGTCCACCAGGTTCTGACCTTCGGCGTCGAAGAAGGCTCGCCCGTGCGCGCGGAGAAGATGGTCACCTTCTACAGCTCGCGCGACACCGCGATCTACGAGCCCCTGGCGAACGCCCAGAAGTCGGTCGGCAGGTTCGGGACCTTCGACGAAGCTCTCCAGCGCCACGAGCAGGCCTGGGAGGAGCTCTGGAACGTCTGCGACGTCCGTATTCCGGGCGACGAGCGGGTGCAGTTCCTGCTGCGTTTCCACATCTCCCACATCCTCCAGGTCTGCTCGCCGCACACCGCAGACCTCGACGCCGGGGTACCGGCCCGCGGCCTGAACGGCGAGGCCTACCGCGGGCACATCTTCTGGGACGAGCTCTATATCTACCCGTTCCTGAACTTCCGGCTGCCCGAGGTTACGCGCGAGTTCCTGATGTACCGCTACCGGAGGCTCGAGGAGGCCCGCGCCGCAGCGGTGGAGGCCGGCTTCCGGGGTGCCATGTACCCTTGGCAGAGCGGCTCCGACGGCCAAGAAGAGACCCAGACCGTGCACCTCAACCCCAAGTCCGGCCTCTGGGAGCCCGACCTCAGTCACAACCAGCGCCACGTCAACGCCGCCATCTTCTACAACATCTGGCACTACTACAAGGCCACCGGCGACACCGAGTTCCTCGTAGAGCACGGTGCGGAGATGATGCTCGAAATAACCCGCTTCTGGGCGAGCATAGCCCACTTCAACCCCGACCGGGACCGCTACGAGATCCACGGCATCATGGGTCCCGACGAGTTCCACGAGAAGTACCCCGGCTCCGACGAAGAAGGCCTCCGCAACAACGCCTACACGAACGTGATGGTAGCCTGGATCTTCGAGACCTGCGGGGAGCTTCTGGAGCTGCTCCCCGGAAGGACCCGTAACGCGCTGCTCGCCAAGACCGGCCTGACAGACGGAGAGTTCCAGACCTGGCAGGAGATGAGCCGCAAGATGTTCGTCCCGTTCCACGAGGACAGCGAGGGGAATAACGTCATCAGCCAGTTCGAGGGCTTCGAGGACCTCGAGGAGCTGGACTGGGAGGCATACAAGGAGAGGTACGGCAACATCCAGCGCCTCGACCGTATCCTCCGTGCCGAGGGCGACACCCCCGACCGCTACAAGCTCGCCAAGCAGGCCGACACCCTGATGCTCTTCTTCCTGTTCGAAGAGGAGGAGCTAAGGCGGATCTTCGACCGCCTCGGCTACGTCTACGATCCGGAGACCGCCCGCCGGAACATCGGCTACTACTCGGCGAGGACCACCCACGGCTCCACCCTGAGCTTCATCGTCCATGCGCACGTCTTGGCCGGCATCGACTCCGAGGCCTCGTGGGAGATGTTCCTGACGGCACTCGAGAGCGACATCGGGGACATCCAGGGCGGCACCACTCAGGAGGGCATCCACCTCGGGGTCATGGCCGGTACGCTGGACCTCATCCAACGGGGCTACCTGGGCACCGAGATCCGGGACGGCACCCTCCACTTCGCCCCGCGGCAGACGGAGAGGCTCGACGGGCTCTCCCTCCCCCTGCGCTTCCGTGAAACGCCGGTCGAGGTCGCCCTGGAGGGCGGCGAGCTCCGGGTCGCCGCGAGCCCCGAGCGGCCGGGACAGACCCTGAAGGTCAGCGTGAACGGCGAGGTAGCGGAGCTTGGCACGGAGAAGCGTCACACCTTCGACCTCCCGGGAGCGGGCTCCGCATGACGGGTCCGGGGGCGCGCCACCGGGATCGCTCACTGTACTCTGTAGTGGCAGGGCAGATAGCAATGGACCAGAAGGAAAAGGAGAGAACATGCCACTGGTAACCATGCGCCAGCTTCTCGACGAGGCAGCCAAAGGCGGCTACGGCGTCGGGGCTTTCAACGTAAACAACCTGGAGCAGGTACAGGCCATCATGGAGGCCGCAAAGGAGACGGGCTCACCGGTCATCATCCAGGCCTCGCGCGGCGCCCGCAAGTACGCCAACGACCGCTTTCTCTACCACCTGATGCTCGCCGCGGCAGAGGTCTACCCGGAGATACCCGTGGCGCTGCACCAGGACCACGGCAACTCGCCGGAGACCTGCCAGAGCGC
>JACCZN010000012.1 GCA_013695915.1 Rubrobacter sp. | reverse complement strand
CCGAACCTCCCCGGCACGAGCCGCAGGGCGGCGAGGTAGACGACGGGGGCCGCGAGCGCCCCGTAGACCGCAGAGGAGAGGTTGACCCGGTAGGCCACATCCCCGAAGGGCAGGTACGTGAAGAGCTTGCCGAGCATTATGTACGTGGGGTACCCGGTGGGGTGCCCGATCCCGAGGACGTGGGCCCGGGCCTGGAACATGCCCGAGTCGTAGGGGAGCACGCTCGGCGCCAGCGTGAGCAGGTAGACCACGAACGAGGCCGCCGCGACCCCGGTCCCGCAGAGGAGGACCCACAGCCTCCGGCGCGCCACCTCCTTCATACCGCCCTCCCGGAACGACTCCGGCGGCGCAGTTGACCCCGGAGCCCCCGCCTCACATACTGTCGCCCGACCCCGAAGGGAGCCAGAGACCCCGAATGATAGACCTCGCCATCATCACCGGCTCCGGCATCTACGACCTCCCCGGCGAGCGGGAGGAGGCCGGGGCACAGACGCGCTTCGGCCGGGTACAGGTATCCCGGATGCGGGTGGGCCCCTGGCGGGTGGGCGGCATCTCCCGCCACCGGCCCGGCCACCGCTACCTGCCGCACGCCGTGCCCCACGAGGCCAACCTCGCGGCTCTCCACAGCCTCGGAGCCCGGGCGATACTGGCAACCACGGCGGTCGGGGCCGTGGACCCGGCGGTCGCCCTCGGATATCCTCTGCTCTTCGACGACCTGTTCTTCCCCGAGAACCGCCTGCCGGACGGACGGCCCTGCACCGTCTTCGACGACCCGGAGGCCCCGGAGCGCGGGCACCTCATCCAGGAGGAGCCCTACGCGCCCCGCCTGCGGCGGAGGCTGGCGCTGGCGGCGGAGTCCCTGGGGGTCGAGGCGGTGACCGGGGGCGTATACGCCCACGTGAACGGGCCGAGGTTCAACACCGCGGCCGAGGTACGGCCTCTCAGGGCCGCCGGGGTCGCGGCGGTGAGCCAGACCTGCGGCCCGGAGACCGTGCTGGCCGGGGAGCTCGGCATCCCCTACGCGCTCGTCGGCTTCCCGGTGAACTACACGCCCGGAGCCGGAGACCCCGGAACGCAAGACGAGCTGGCCGCGCTCCTCTCCCGCTCCAGGGAGGTGCTTCCCCGCCTCCTCCTTCGGGCGGCGGAGACGCTGGAGAAGGAGGACTTCGCCTGCGACCACGGCTACGTCTACCGCGTCGAAGGTGGGATATAGCCCCGGACCAGAGCCGCTGCTCACCGCCCCTCCTCCGGGCGCTCCCGGGAGGTAGCGCTGCGGGAGCGCGCGACTCGCACCACGGCCAGCGCGAGCAGGACGACCGCGGCAACGAGCGAGACGGCCGTCCCGAGCGTCAGGGTGGAGGACTCGTAGCGCAGCTCTACCGTGTGCTCACCGGCGGGGACCGGCACGGCGCGCAGAAGGTGGTTGGCGCGGTAGAGAGGGACCTCCTCGCCGTCCACGTAGGCCCTCCACGCCGGGTAGTGGACCTCGCCAAGGACGAGGAGGCCCGCGGCCTCCGAGGAGGTCTCTACCTCCATGCTGTGGGCCCCGTAGCCCTCCACCGAAGCCCGGTCGCCGGAGGTGCCTTCGGGACTCTCTAGCTCCGGCGGCGGCTCCTCCAGGAGGGCCGTCTGTAGCGGGTCCACCTCCCCGGAGTCGAGCAGGTCCAGGGCCTCCCCGGCCTCCACCTGTCGGGCGTCGTGGACTATCCAGGCTCGCGGGAGCGCAGCGGTATTCTCCAGGACCCGGGTCGTCTGGTCCTCGTAGACGAGCGGCAACTCATCCTCCAACTCCTCGACGCCAGCACTCCCGGTCTCGGCGGGCACGGTTATGTAGCGGACGTTCAGGAGGTCCAGCAGCGGGGAGCCGAGGCCTTCGGGGAAGATGTCGGCGTCGTGGTAGTTCTGGCCGCGGGTGTTCAGAGCCTCCAGGTACTCGTCGTAGCGGGCGAGATGCACGGCGTTGTAGCCCTGGATGCTGTAGAGGTTTCCGCCGTGGACGGTGGCCCGGTTCTCGGCCTCCAGAGCCCGGGTGTCGGGGTCCAGGAAGCGTATATGGTAGGGGACGGTGTTCCCGGCCTCGTTGGTCCGGTGGTCGAAGCCGAAGTAGCGCGCAGGCTCCTCCGCGCCCGCATCCTGCAGGAACTCCGTGGCGCCCGTGGGGGCGTAGTACTCCTCGAGGTCCACCCGCTCTATCCTGTCCCCACCGCGCATCTCGGAGCTCCGCTCCAGCCGGGCAGACCCGGCGCCGTAGAGGTCGGCGAAGACCACGGCTGCCAGCAGCCCGGCCGCGACCGCGCGGGCAGCCACGAGCCGCGCCGGTAGCAGGGCGTACACCGCCACGAGGACAACGGCCAGGACGAGGCTCACGAGCGCGCCCGGCGGCAGCTCCACGCCGAGGTCCAGGAGGGAGGCCGGGGCACCGCGCCACGGGCTCTCGTGCTCGGCCGGGGGGTCTGCCGGTGGGGTCACGGTGCTCCGGGTCGCGAGGAAGAGCGCCGCCAGCGCGGGCAGCGCGAGGAGGGCCGGGTAGCGCCTCCCCCGCTCGCCGAGGTGGGTCAGCGCGGCGCCGGCGAGGAGCGCGGGCCCGAGAGAGAAGATGACCATCACGCGCTGGGGCCTGTAGGGGTGCAGTACCTCCAGGCTCGGCAGGAGGTAGAGCGCCTGGTGGATCAGGGTCGTAGCCTCTCCGGAGAAGGTCAGCGCGAACAGGGAGAGCACCACGAAGTAGGGCATGGCGAACCGGGTGGCGGAGCCCCGCCCGAGGAACGGCGCGGCGAGGGCGAGGGCGAGCACCGCAACCCCGGCGTAGAACAGGCTCGGGGGACGCAGGACCCTGTACCAGTCGTCCATGGAGAAACCGCCGACTATGGTGCCCTCCAGGGCGTGGTAGCCCCCCGCGAGGCCGGAGAGGGCATTGTACTCCAATCGGGGCAGGAGCCCGGCGGCGGCGAGCCCGAACCCGAAGGCGAGCACCGCGCCGCCAGTGAGAGCGGAGACCGAGAGGCGTCTCCAGAGCCCCCTGATGCTCTCCGGGGGGAAGAGGAGCGTCCGGTAGGCCACGTAGCCGCCGATGGCGAGCAGGGCGTAGTAGGAGCCCTGCCCGAGCCAGGAGGCCAGTATCTGGCTTACGGCGAGCCCGGAGACCCCGCACCAGAGGCCCCACCCGAGCCAGCCGCGGCTCCGGACGGCCAGCTCCACGCCCAGGATGGCGAGCGGCAGCCAGACCGCTACGCTGACGTAGGCGAAGCAGCACGTGTTCCGGATGTAGATGTAGCTCGTGAACTCGTAGGCGACGGCGGCGAGGAGCGCCCCGGCGGCCCCCATGCGCAGGCTCCGGGCCAGCGCGTAGGTAAAGAGCCCGGCGAGGAGCAGGTGCAGGAGTACGTAGCTCCCGGCGGCGGCGGTGAGCGGCAGCAGCGTGAAGAGGAGCATCGCGGGCAGGTAGGTCCAGCCCGAGAGCGGGTCCCCGGCGAACGGCGCACCGGAGAACTGGTACGGGTTCCAGCCCGGCAGCTCGCCGCTGCGGAGGCTCTCGCCGAGAAAGGAGTACCAGGGGTAGAACTGCGTGGCCGCGTCCATCCCGAGGGCGACCCCGCCAAAGACGAAGCCCCGGGCGGAGAGGAGCGTGAACGCGAGCAGGAGGAGCACCGCCCCGAGGTCGGCGTACAGACGCCCCCGAGCCCCCGGATACTTGCCGCTACCGGGTCCGGCCTTGGCGGTTACGCGGCGGGGCAACCGGGGGTCTCCCGCACGCCGCCGCGGTCATCCTCGCCTTGCATCGCCGGTGCCCTCCGGGGGGCTCGTCTCGTGGACGATGCGCTTCTTGCGGAGTACCTCCTCGGCCTCGGCGAAGTAGTCGCGGACGTCGCCCTGGGACCCTATCCACTCCAGGTACCGCTCGATGCCGGTCTCGAGATCCGTCTGCGGCTCGTATCCGGCGGCTGCCGCGCGGGAGATGTCCGAGGTCAGGTGACGCATCTCGCCGGGCCGGAACTCGCCCCGGGCGACCGGCTCCACGGAAGAGCCGAGGGAGGCGGAGACCCGCCCGGCGACCTCCCGGATGGTGGTGGCCCGGCCGCTGCCGATGTTTACCGGGAGGCCGTCGAGCCGGTCCGTGGTGGCTGCGAGGAGGTTGGCCCGGGCGATATCCCCGACGTAGCAGAAGTCGCGCGTCTGCTCCCCGTCCTCGTAGAGCACGGGGGGCTGGCCGTTTACGAGCCGGGTGCAGAAGATCGCGATCACCCCCGTGTAGGGGTTGAACACCGACTGCCGCGGCCCGTAGGTGCACGAGTAGCGCAGCGCCACGGTAGGGATCCCGTTCTGCCGCCCCCACAGGAGGGCGAGTCGCTCCTGGTCCACCTTGGTGAGCGCGTAGACCGTCTCGCCGCCCATCGGGGCCTCCTCCGGAGTCGAGGTCGGCTCCGTGACCCGGCCACAGCCGGGCTCCGGGCATCGGACGGCCCACTCCCCGGCGGCGAGCTGCCCGACGGGCCGGGTCTCCGGGAAGATGAGCCCGTGCTCGGCGCACAGAGCGGCGCCCTCGCGGTAGACGGCCTGGGAGGAAGCGACGACCACCTTCTCCACGAGCAGGTTCTCATCCCGGATGGTCTCCAAGAGGCGGGCGGTTCCGAGGCTGTTGACGTCTACGTACTTGGCCATCTCCGGCATGTAGCCGCCGTAGGCCGCCTGGTGGAAGACGAGGCTCACCCCTTCGAGGGCGGCCCTCACGGCCTCGCTGTCGCGCATGTCCGCGTGGAGGAACTCCGCCGCCTCCGGCACCCACGCTGGCTTGCCCGCCCGGTGGGTCTGGGGTTCGAGGTTGTCGAGTATCCGGACGCGGTAGCCCTCGCCGAGGAGCAGGTCGGAGAGATGGGACCCTATGAGCCCCGCCCCGCCGGTAACGAGCGCGAGCCGGCCGTTACTCCCGGTCACCGGCGTCTGTCTCTTCCGTCTCACCACTCGCCCGGGGGCTCTCCGCTCCGTTCCGCGCCGGGTCCCTGCCGTATTTCCGGTCCACGACAAAGACGAAGACCAGCGTAAAGACCACAGCGGCCACAGAGAGCGCGATCAGCAGGATGAGAAACCACAGGTTATGCGGTATCTGCGACAGTGTGATCTGGCCTAAAGCCACAGTTCCACCTCCTCTCCAGGGTCCGCGAGCTCAGGTCAGGGCGTGCAGCAGGCGCGCCACGCGGCTCCCGCGGTCGCTGAGCAGCTTGAACCGGGGCCGCAGTAATCGGTCGAGTCCGAAGTAGCGGCCGGGGGCTATGCCGAACATGGCGGTGGCCAGCAGCACTATGAGCAGGTAGCTCCACTCCCACTCCGACGGGTTCGGGATACCGGCGAGCCCGAGCGTCAGGTGCGCCGAGATGACCACGGCGGTGAACGCCCCCAACCGGCTGAAGAACCCGAGGCTCAGGCTCAGGAAGATAAAGGCCTCGCCGCCCCAGATCATGTACCCGAACCAGCGGATGTTGGGCTCTATGAAGTTGTCGATGTACGCCGCATACGCGCTCTTGAGGCCGCCGACGGGCACTGATGTCTCCGGCCCGGGGTCCGCACGAATAATGTTCGCGTTGCCCATCGTCTCCGGCTGGTCGGCGTAGAAGGAGCCGAGCCCGATCCAGTCGCAGAGCCCCCCGGTGCGGACGAGCTGGCCCTCGTCGCCCTCGCCCGTAAAGGCGAAGCTCTCCGGACACCCGAAGGTCGGCGGCGTCTTCCACCAGATCTGGGTAAAGAACAGGTACCCGAGCCCGATGCTGGCTACCGCGATGGTGGCGACGAGCAACCACCGCTCCCAGCGCGCCCGCGAGTAGAGCAGGCTGTCCCGGTGCCTCCCTCCAACCTCTGCCGGATCCCTACCCTCCATCACACACTCCTTTCGGTACCAAATATCCGGACTCGACCTCTACGGCCCGTCTCGAGTAGATGGGACTCACGCAGCGGCTCCCGGCGCGTCGTGTACCGTGCGACGAGAGACTCTGCCATACTGCGCAACGCAAACTCACCCGATCCCTTCGCCGTCCATTGTATACCTCGTGCCAGATGACAAGAGGTTCCCTTCCAGAAGACCCAGAGAGCGGAGTGCCCGGCGGGTCTCGGCGAGGTCCGAGCGTTCGAGCGCCAGGGGCCGCAGGTGCCGCAGGTCTTCCTGCTCGTCGATGTCGAACGTGGGCTCCTGGAGGCCGAGGGAGAGATCGAACCAGCGGGCGCGCTCCAGGATGCCGTCGAGCTCGGTGCCCGTGCTCATGGGGACGCCCCGCAGCACGTCCTGGAAACCGCGCATGCCTATAAGGCAGTAGCCGCCGTCGTAGGTCGGCCGCAGCACGAGATCCCGTGTCTCCAGCAGCTCGAAAGCTTCGGACACGCCCGCCACGGAGAGGTGGGGCGAGTCCGAGCCGATGAGCACGATCCGCTCCTCCCCACGGTCCTCCGCGCCCTCGAAGAGCTCTCTCTGGCGCGCGGTCCAGTCGCCCTCTCCCTGGAAGACCACCCGGCCGCTCCCGCCGGTATGCCGCGAGATCTCCGGCCACGAGTCGGGCGGGGTTATGTACCAGCCGAGCTCGAAGGGAGCTTCCGAGAACCGCGCCGAGAGATCTCTCAGAAACGCCTCGTAGAGGAGCACGGCCTCCTCGTGCCCGATGGACCGGCCGAGCCGCGTCTTTGCGAAACCGGCCTTCGGCACCTTGGCCGCCACGTAGAGCACGTCGGTCAAGGTCCCGCCCCCACCGCAGCGGGGCTCTCCTGAGGCTCCCACCGGCGGTAGCGGACCGTAGTGGAGATGATGCACCACCCGGCGCGGAGGCTGCCGAGGAGCGTGCCGCCGACCTTTGAGACCCCGATCCTGCGACGGTACGTGACGGGCACCTCGCGGTACCGGTACCCGGCCCGGGCGGCCTTGACCATCATCTCCACCGACCAGCCGTAGGTCATCTCCCGCATCTCTAGAGCGAGGAGGTCCCGGCGGCAGATGGCCCGGAACGGCCCGAGGTCCGTGACCCGCACGCCGTAGATGTTGCGCATCAGGAGAGCGGCGAGGCCGTTGCCGAAGACCTGCTGGAAGGTCATGGAGCCCCGCTCCCGCGAGCCGAGCGCCCGGGAGCCCACTACCAGATCCGCCTCTCCGGCCAGGAGAGGCTCCAGGACCCGCGGAAGGTCCCCGGGGTCGTCGGCGGCGTCCCCATCTAGCAGCACGATTACGTCCGCGTCCTCCGCGGCGAGCACCCCGGCGCGGCAGGCGTAGCCGTATCCCCGGCGCTCCTCGCGCACGACGCACGCTCCGGCCCGGCGGGCGATATCGCCCGTCCCGTCCGTCGAACCGTTGTCCACCACGACCACCCCGCCGGAGAGGACCTCCGCACCGTGCAGCCCCTCCACCACCCCGGCTATGGAGGGCGCCTCGTTCAGCGCGGGTATGACGGCCGTGACCCTCCGGGGCGCTGCACCACCCGACGAGCGCCTCGCCTCCTCTCCCTCGAGCCCTTGCTCTCCGCCGACCGTCACGCGCGGGCTACGGTGCTCTCGATGCGTGTCGTACCGCTACTCACGCGGGCGGGCTCCCGGCGGTCTTTATGACCGTCGTGCAGGCATTGCCCGCCTTCGGGACGTCCTCGGGGTCGCTCAGAGTGTACCGGACCATCTCCTTTATGCGCTCGACTTCCCGGTCGCCGCCGCGCACTACCGGGCAGTACTCGTCCGGCTCGTCGAGCTTGTTGCGGAGCGCCCGCCGGCTCGCGCAGCCCCCGGCGCAGCTCTCGACGAAGCGGCACGGCTCGCAGGCGTCGGGCACGTGCCGGGCCTTCTCGAACTCCCG
>JACCZN010000308.1 GCA_013695915.1 Rubrobacter sp. | reverse complement strand
CGGGAGACTGCCGTCCGGGCTCCTCTCTGCGGCCTCGCGCCGGCTCGCAGGCCCGGTCTCATCGCGAGACCGCCCTGGCCGAGTCCTGGCCCTTGGGGGTGAGCGAGACCTCGCCCCGCCCGTTGCTGATCTGCACGAGCCCCGTGCGGGAGGCCTCTCCGAGGGTCGCCGCCAGCCTGCCGCCCTCCCAGTCCAGGTGCAGGGATAGCTCCTCCTCGGTGGTCTCGCCGCCGAGCCTCTCCAGCCGCGCCAGCACCAGGTCGCGCGAGAACGTGCGGCGGTTGCGGCGGCGGCGCAGGAGGTTTGCCACCAGCCCTCGGGAGGGAGAGAGAAGGAGCGCCAGCGTAAACAGGGCGCCGGTCATTACCGCCATCATGCCCGCTATCGAGAGGTTCATGGCAGCGGAGACGTAGTAGCCGCTAACGGCGGAGACGACGCCAAAGAGCACGGCGAGCCCCATCATGTAGGAGAGCTTATCGGTCAGCAGGTAGGCGGTGGCGGAGGGTACGATCAGGAAGGCCACGACGAGTATCGCGCCCACGGCGTCGAACGCCCCCACCACGGTCACGGAGACGGTGCCCACCAGGAGGTAGTGGACCAGCACCGGGGAGAACCCGGCGGCCGCGGCAAGGCCGGGGTCGAAGGTGGAGAGCTTCAGCTCCTTGTAGAGCGCCGCCACCAGCCCCCCGGCGAGGACCGTCACGATGCCCAGGGTCCAGAAGCCCGTCGGCCCCAGGTCGACGCCTCCTACGGTAAGCGTGTTCAGGGGGGCGAAGGCGATCTCGCCGAACAGCACGTGCTGGAGGTCCAGGTGTACGTCGCGGGCGAAACGCGAGATCAGGAACGCCCCGAGCGCGAACAGGGCGGTGAACACGATGCCTATGGAGGAGTCCTCCTTGACCCTGCCGGTGTTCTTGAGCGCCTCGACCAGCACCGCGCACAGAAACCCGAAGATGCCTGCCCCGACGAGCGAGGCCAGGGGTCCGAGGCTCCCCGTAACGAAGAAGGCGAAGACGATGCCGGGTAGGACGGCGTGGCTTATCGCGTCGCCCATCATGGACATCTGCCGCAGTACGAGCAGCGTGCCCAGGAGGGCGCAGGGCACCGCGACAAGTACCCCCGTGACGATTATTACGAAGTCCGCGCTCACCCCGCACCCCCGGCGGAGGCGCTGCGCAGGGCCTCCCGGCGGTTGCGGCGGTCCCTGAGAAAGCTCCACAAGAGGCCTCTCTTCCGTCCCAGGAACAGGGAGAGCACCAGCAACCCGGTGGCGGTGAGCACGATCAGGGGCCCGGTAGGTAGGTTGGAACCGGAGGCGCTGATGAGAGCCCCGGTCACCCCGCAGAAGGCTCCGAAGAGACCGGAGACCAGGATCATGGTCGAGAGCCGTTCGGTCCACTGCCGCGCGGAGACCGCCGGGGTGATGAGGAGGGCCACAACGAGGACCACGCCCACCGCCTGCAGCCCCACGATGATAGCCACCACGATCAGCGACGTCAGTAGCACGTTCAGGAAGCCTACCCGGAAGCCCATGCTGGCAGCGAACACCGGGTCGAAGGCGAGCAGCTTGAACTCCTTGAAGAGCAGCGCCACCACCAGGAGCACTCCGGCGGTCAGCGCGCCCATCGTGATCACGTCCTCCCGGACGATAGAGGCCGCCTGACCGAAGAGGAAGCGGTCGAGCCCGCTCTGGCCAGAGGCCCCGGTCCCGGCGATGTAGGTCAGGAGCACGGTCCCGAACCCGAAGAAGACCGAGAGCACGATGCCGAGGGCGGCATCGTACTTTATGCGCGTCCCCTCCACGATGGCGATTATCACGAGCGCCCCGACCATCGCCGCCACCGCCGCGCCGGCGAGCAGGACCCAGGAAGCCCCCGTCCCAACGAGTATAAAGGCGACGCAGACGCCGGGGAGCGTCGCGTGCGCCAGCGCATCGCCCAGGAGACCCTGCCGCCGCAGGACGGCGAAGCAGCCCAGAGCTCCCCCAGCCACCCCGAGTACCGCAGAGCCCAGGGCGACGTTGCGGAGGGTGTAGTCGAAGAGGAGATCGTATAGCAGCTCGAACACGAGGACCTACTCCGCTCCGGCGAGATACGCCACGGTGCCGCCATAGGCCGCCGCCAGGTTCTGGCGGGTAAAGACCTCGGCCACCGGCCCCTCGGCCACGACCTCGCCGTTCAGGATCACGACCCGGTCGAAGTACTCGGTAACGGTGGAGAGGTCGTGGTGTACGACGACCACCGTCCGGCCCGCGGCCTTTAGCTCCCGCAAGAGCTCGACTATGGCCCGCTCGGTCCTGTAGTCCACCCCGGCGAATGGCTCGTCGGTAAGGTAGAGGTGCGCGTCCTGGGCGAGCGCCCGGGCCAGAAAGACCCGCTGCTGCTGCCCCCCGGAGAGCTGGCTGATCTGGCGCCTCGCAAACCCCGCCATGCCGACCTTCTCCAGACACTCCATCGCCACCGCCCGCTCCTTCTTGCCGGGCCTGCGGAACCAGCCGAGCTTGCCGTAGAGGCCCATCGTGACCACGTCGAGGGCGTCCGTGGGGAAGTCCCAGTCCACGCTGCCCCTCTGGGGGACGTAGCCGACGAGGTGGCGGACCTTCTTGAACGGCTGGCCGTAGATGGTGGCCCGGCCCGCCGCCGGCTGGAGCAGGCCCATTATGACCTTGAGGAGCGTGGTCTTGCCCGCGCCGTTCGGCCCAACTATGGCGACCAGTTCCCCCTCGGGAGCCCGGAAGCTCACGTCCCAGAGGATAGGATCCTCACGGTAGGCGGCCGTCACCCCCCTTACCTCGAGGGGACTCGCCGCCGGGGGCCTCTCCAATCTCCGCCTCTCTTCCGTCTGTCTCAACCGTCGGCCTCCTTTTATAGCAGTCCCTCGCAGCCAGGGTTGCGCTCGAGCCGGCTCCCTATGTGAGGGCTCCCCGGATCGTCTCTATGTTGGCGCGCACCATGCCCTCGTAGGTCTCGGCGCCGGAGCCCTCTTCTCCGCCGGCGTCGGAGTAGAGCTCCTCGTCGGCTATCTGGACGTCCCAGCCCCGGTCCTGCGCGGCAGCCTGCACAGCCTCGATGTTCTGCGGCGGCACGCTACCCTCCACGAAGATGGCGGGCACCTCGTTCTCGACCACCAGGTCCGCGACCTCCTGGATGTCCCCGGAGCCGGCCTCGCCCTCGGTGCTGATGCCCTCGATCCCCTCGACCTGCATGCCGTACTGCTCGCCGAAGTACCGGAACGCGTCGTGGGCGGTGACCATCACCCGATCCTCCTCGGGGATGGAGGAGATCTCCTCCTCGACCTCGGAATGCAACTCCTCGAGCTCCTGCCGGTACTCCTCACCGCGCTGCTGGAAATCCTCCTCGGCGTCGGGCCTGAGCTCGGAGAGTTGCTTGACGACCGGGTCCACCGTCGTCTGCCACATCTCCACGTCGAACCAGACGTGCGGGTCGAACTGGTCCTCGTAGTCCTCGGACTCCAGCAACTGCTCCTCCGGGACTGCCTCCGTGACCTGGACGGTCGGGTTCTGCTCCGCCGTGTCTATGAAGAGGTCCTGCATCTGACCCTCCAGAAAGAGCCCGTTGTAGAAGACGGCGTCCGCCTCCTGCAACGCCTGTACGTCGCCCTGGCTGGCCCTGTAAGTATGCGGATCAACCCCCGGCCCCATGAGACCCGTTACCTCCACCTCATCTCCGCCAACCTGCTCTACGAGGTCCGTGATCATGGTCGTAGTAGCCGTGACCTGTACCGGCTGCCCCTCGGCCAACGCCTCACCAGAGCCTTCCTCGGAGTCCCCCCCGCAACCGACCGCGAGAGCCGCAGCCAACACCCCCGCCAGAGAGACCTTTAGAAAAAGCCTCAGGTCCATCGCGGAAATAGCTCTCACCCTGCCGACCGTCCGAGCACTCATGCTGCCTCCAATACTAATTGTTTAGGGACGGCTAAATTATGAATCATGAAGTTCTAACAGTCAAGATCTCCAATGCTCATAAATATATTAGAAGCGCATCAGGAGGCTATACAAACCCGGTACAGGTGCTCCGGAGAGACA
>JACCZN010000307.1 GCA_013695915.1 Rubrobacter sp. | reverse complement strand
TCCGGGTTACCAGCGCCCCGGTGCTCGCCGTCACCATACTGGACCCCGGGGGTTTTGGCTTTCCGGTCTCCATACTCGTCGCCACGACGCTGCTATTCCTGGCCTTCAGGCTCTGGTGCCGCACCCTGCCGCCCGAAGACCATCCCTCAGAGGAGTAGAAACGACCACCGGTAACCTCCAGCAGGCGCTGACAGGACCCTACCGCTCCCCGGAGGTGCCGCCGTCCGCTTCCGGGGAGGCTATGGAGACGTTGGCGAGGGCGGAGCGGGACTCGGTCTGCGGGGAGCGCACGACGCTGAAGCTGCTGTCGGTCTCCAGGACGACCGCCTCCACGTCTTCGGCGGCGGCTATACCCTGGGCGCGCAGGGCGGCTTGTATCTCCTCCTCCGTCACCCGCTCCTGGCGCATCGCACCCCTCAAGAACTGGCCCCGATGGACGAGCAGGGTCGGCTCCGCCTTTACGAAGTCCTGTATCGCCGGGTAGCGCACGGAGAGCCAGGTGATGGCGTACTGCAACCCGATGAGGAGCGCAAAGGCGAGCACCCCGGTGGCGAGCGCTACGTCCGTAGAGAGCAGCACCGTCGCCAGCGTGGACCCGAGAGCCACGGTCACGACGAGGTCGAAGGCGTTCATCTTGGAGAGCGTGCGTTTTCCCGAGACCCGCAAGAGAAGCACCAGCGCGAGGTAGGCGAGTATCCCAACAGCCGCTGTGCGGCCCAGCGACATCCAGCTATCGAAGAACAAGAGACCTCCTCTTGAGCGCTCTACGGATAAAGTACATCCTGAGGATGCCCGCTCGCCCCGGCCTTCAACCTACGCCGGGGGTCTCGATCTTTTCGGGAAAGAGCCCACAGAAATATCCGGACCGGCGAAGCCTCTCGATTGCGAGGGGGCGATCGCCGACCCGGTCCACGGGGTCGTGGAAGGTTGTTAGCTCTCTAGTCCATCGGACTCTTCCCTCCTGCTCCTCTTTCCTATCATTGACACCATAGTAACACCTCTGCCAAGCGTGTCAAATGCTCCGCGCGGGCCGGTGGATGACCGACATCGCGCTCAAACCCGCTATACGGTCTTCGTGCCCACGGCGACCACGGCCTCGCCGTCGAGCTCCACGGGGCCTTCGGGGAACATCGCGCCGAGGGTCTCCGCGGCATCCTCGCGGATGGCCCGGCGCTGCTCCTCTGTGAGAGAGGCCAGCAGAGAGACCAGGGGGCCGGCGATGGTCGATACCCCGTGCCAGAAAGTCTCCGGGCTCTTGGCCCGGGCCACGGGGGTATCGAAGGCCGAGGATTCGACGTTCGCGAACCCGGCGGTGTTCAGCAGCACCTCGAGGTCTTCGGGGGTGGGAAGGGCGAAGAGGCCGGGCGCACCCGGGTCTTCTTCCGGTAGCGTTGCGTGGCGGGAGATGACCTCCATCGGGAGGGAGAAGTTCGGGTTGCGCTCCGGCCGCCCCCAGGTGCTCGCCACCACCCGGCCGCCCGGCTTCAGGGCCTCCCGGACCTCCTGCAGGGCCGCCATGGGGTCCGGCATGAACTGCAGCCCGAGGCGGCAGGTCGCCACGTCGAAGCTCCCCGCGGGCACGCCGAGCTCCAGCTCGCTCTCGACGGTACGGAACTCGACGTTCTCCGTTCCCAGTTGCCGGGCCCACGACCGGGCGGCCTCCACCATCTCTTCAGAGAGGTCGAGGCCGAGCACGTAGCCCTCCGGTCCGACCGCCTCCGCGACGGCGAAGGCCGGGTCTCCGACGCCGCAGGCGAGGTCCAGGACGCGGTGGCCGGTCTCTATGCCGCCGCGGGCGACCATGCGGCCCGTGATGTGGCTCATGGGCCCGCTCATCCGCTCCCGGTTCCGCTGCCAGCCGGGGGCCACGGCGGCCCACTCGGCGCGCTGGCGCTCCCGGACGGTCGTGGCGTAGTGGGGTCCCTGCTCCATAACCGGTGAGTCTAGCAGCGCGGACGTCCGGTGGAGGCTGGCCGTTGCGCGGCCGGGGGTTTAATATCTCTGCTACGGACATCCTACGGAAAGGTGCGTAACGCTTTGAGGATCAGACAGATAATCCCCCTGGCGGGGCTGGTGACGCTGCTCCTGGCGCTGAGCGCCGGGCTCGCGGCGGCCCAGACCTCGGGCGCGGCCACGGCGGAGCTGGAGGATACGGACGGAGAGCCGGTCGGGACGGCGAGCTTTGTCGAGGGGCCGGAGGGAGTGGAGATCACGGTCGACGTCCAGGGCATCGAGCCCGGGGAGAAGGGCATCCACGTCCACGAGACGGGCAGCATCGAGCCGGACTTCGAGGCCGCCGGGGACCACTTCAACCCCACGGACGCCGAGCACGGCCTCGACAACCCGGAGGGCGCGCACGCGGGCGACCTGCCGAACATAACCGTCGAGGAGGACGGGACCGCAAGCTACCAGACCGTCAACGACATGGTCACTCTCGGCGAGGGCGAGGAGTCCATCCTGGGCGGCGACGGCACCGCGCTCGTGATCCACTCCGACGCCGACGACCAGGTGACCGACCCGGACGGGGACTCCGGCGACCGGGTAGCCGCCGGGGTCGTAGAGCCCGCGGACGACGCGGCGCTGCCGGAGACCGGGGGCACCGCCCTCCTGCCAGTCGCAGCGGCGCTGGCGCTCGCCGGGGCCGGCATCCTCTTCGCCCGGAGGTTCGTCCGCTCCTAGCTCCCGCGCACTCCCCTCCCGCACGAAACTCCGGGCTGACGGGAGGGGAGGTGCGCCGTAGAATAGCCTCATGCTAGGACGCTACGCCGAGCTAAAGGCACAGTTGCCACCAGGGACGATCCTCTTCTACCAG
>JACCZN010000297.1 GCA_013695915.1 Rubrobacter sp. | reverse complement strand
ACTGACCTTCGGCAATAAGTTCAGACAGTGGTAAAAGAAAGGCATGACTACTATACAGAGACAATTGCCGTTTGGTCCTGAAAAACTCGTGCCCTTTACCGAAGGGCTTTTCGACCGGGAGGAGGGGAAGGCTGCTCGCATCCTGTGGTCTATTCTGGAAACCCAGTCTCCTCGTAAGAGTGACTGGTCCCAAGTGTTCTCCGACAGTTCGGAGGGCGCTAACTACCGTACTATCGACCGCACTTTGCCTAAACTGGATGCCAAGAAGGCGTTGATGAGGCTCTATGATCCACGGAGTCCTTTCGTTCTGGTTGATCCAACCGAGATGGAGCGTCCCCAGGCCAAGAAGACCGACTACGTGGGTCGTCTTTCGGACGGCAAGACCTTGGGGTTCTGGACGGTTGTTTTCGCCCAACCTTACAGGGGCAGAGCGATCCCTTTTCACTTTGGGATCTACTCGGAGGCCACGTTGAACGAGGAGGTAAGTAGCCGCAACATCGAGTGGGCCGAGATGCTTTTTGAGGTCAAGGAGTTGGTGGGAGACACGCCGCTAGTGTTTGACCGGGAGTTCTCGGCTCAAAAGTGGCTCGATACGCTCGAGCAAGCAGGATGTAAGTGGGTGATCCGGCTGAACAAGGGCAGCGGCGTGAAGTTCACCGATGGGGCGAAGCCGGGAGAAGAGATTGCTCTCATCATCGACAAGGGGCAAAGAAGAGAGATAGAGGGCGCTTACTATCGTGGAACTACGAAGGTAAATGTGGCCGGAGTATGGAGCGAGGGATGCAAGGAGCCTCTGTGGGTAATAGGCAATCTAGCTCCCGAGAAGCTCATTGAGGTCTACGAGATTAGGATGAAGATAGAGCAGACCTTCAAGGACGCAAAGAGTCTGCTCGGCATCGAGAAGGTGATGAGCAAGAAGCGCGAGCAACTAGAGATAACGCTGGCGTTGGTACTACTAGCCTACGCCCTGGGCTTGATGGTGGGCGAGGCCGCCAGGGACGCAGCATACTCGAAAACGGCTAAAAAGAAGGCTGAAAAGGGGGGTCTTTGGGCAGGACAAAACGTAAATGGGGACTCTATTCGGGGCTGTTCGTGCTCTTGAAGAAGCGGCTGAGGTTCAGCGGGAGGCGATGGCAGGCCATCATGGATAACGTACTGGCCTTGTGGAGACGACGCTTGTCTCCGCCCTTCTCCGATAGTGTCCGATCTCATGACTGAAGGTCAGACAATAGGCTAGAATCGGCTAGAATCTTGTGCTCGTTATCGTCACAGTTGCGGCCAAGGTGTAATAGCATTACCCGGAACGCGAGTGTCCGCCCTGTAACTTTTATCTGGGAGATATTGGACGGCGTCGGCACCTTGACTCTCGACAGAGTTCGCCAAGTACGGGTCGAGGAAGGAGATTTTATGCAACCATTCCCGAGCTGGATGGAAAAACTGCCCGAGGTGGACACGGCCTTTGCGGGTCTCGAAGGTCGCATAATGGCCAGCCCGCATGGGCAGGCGGTATTCTTCCGAGCGGCCGAAGATTGTGAGGTACCGCCGCACTCCCATGGAGCCCAATGGGGCATCGTCGTGACGGGCCGCCTGGAGCTTACCGTCGGCGGGGAGAGCGGCACCTACGAACCGGGAGAGACCTACTCGATAGCGGTTGGCGAGGAGCACAGCGCCCGGTTTCCTGCGGGAACCAGCGTGGTGGACGTTTTCCAGGACCCCGACCGTTACGGTGCGAAGTAAGGAGGGAAAGTTGAAGGTTGCGTCCCTGGAGCTCTTCAAGGTCCCGCCGCGCTGGCTGTTCCTGAAGGTCACTACCGACGAAGGGCTCGCCGGTTGGGGAGAGCCCGTGGTCGAAGGTAGGGCCGAGACCGTGCGGACCGCCGTGGAGGAGCTGTCGGGTTACCTCATCGGGAAGGACCCGTTCCGTATCGAGGACCATTTCCAGGTCCTCTACCGGGGCGGCTTCTACCGGGGCGGCCCGGTCCTGAGCAGCGCCGTCTCCGGGATCGAGCAGGCCCTCTGGGACATAAAGGGTAAGGCTCTCGGGGTCCCCGTCTACGAGCTACTCGGCGGCGCGGCCCGCGACCGCATCCGGGTCTACAGCTGGATCGGGGGCGACCGGCCGGCCGAGGTGGGGGAGGCGGCCTGGAGTCAGATGGCGGCGGGGTTCACGGCGGTGAAGATGAACGCGACCGAGGAGCTGCACTACATAGACTCTTATGGCAAGGTGGACGCGGCCGCCGCGCGTCTGGCCTCCGTGCGGGAAACGGGGGGACCGGGGCTGGATATCGGGGTGGACTTTCACGGGCGGGTGCACAAGAGCATGGCCAAGGTGCTGGCGCGCGAACTGGAACCCTACCGCCCGATGTTCCTGGAAGAGCCGGTGCTGCCGGAGAACAACGAGGCGCTGCGCGAGATCTCGCGCCACACGGCGACGCCCATAGCTACCGGCGAGCGGATGTTCACCCGCTGGGGATTTAAAGAGGTCCTGAAGGCTGGCTTCGTGGATGTCTTGCAGCCGGACCTCTCGCACGCCGGAGGAATCCTGGAGACGCGCAAGATCGCCGCGATGGCCGAGGCCTACGACGTGGCGATCGCACCCCACTGTCCCCTCGGCCCGATCTCCCTTGCCGCCTCCCTGCAGCTGGATGCCTGCACCCCGAATGCCTTTATCCAGGAGCAGAGCCTCGGCATCCACTACAACGAGGGCAGCGACCTGCTGGACTACCTCACCGACCCTGGCGTCTTCGACTACGAGGACGGCTACGTAGCACTGCCCACGGCCCCCGGCCTCGGGATCGAGATAGACGAGGAGAAGGTTCGGGCCGCGGCCCGGGTCGGCCACGACTGGAAGAACCCGGTGTGGCGCAACCCCGACGGCACCGTGGCGGAGTGGTAGAGAGCCTACCGTCTCTGAACTGGGGCTAACCGGCAGAGACTACCCCTACCGGGCGGTCATGCCGCCGTCCACGACCATCGCGGCACCTACCACCGAGGCCGCCTCATCCGATGCCAGGTAGGCGGCCATCGCCGCTATCTCCTCCGCCGAAACCAGCCGCCCGTGTGGTTGGCGGGCCTGCATCCTGGCCCTCGCGGCCTCCGGGTCTTCGTAGCCGGAGGTGATCCTCTGTACCCACGGCGTGTCCACCGTGCCCGGCACTATGCAGTTGACCCGCACGCCCTCCTCGACGTGGTCTATGGCCGCCGCCCGCGTCAGCGAGTAGATGCCGCCCTTGGCCGCGCTGTAGGCCGCCCGCTCCGGAAGGCCCACCAGAGCCGCTATGGAGGAGATGTTGATCACCGACCCGCCCCCCGAGTCCCTTATGGCCGGTATGGCGTACTTCATGCCCAGGAAGGTGCCCTTCAGGTTAACGTCCATGAGCCGATCCCAGTCGGCCTCCTCGGTCTGCGGGGCGGTGGCGGCAACGCCCACCCCGGCGTTGTTGACCATGATGTCCAGCCCGCCCAACTCTCCGACCGCGTACTCCACCAGGGCGCTGACCTCCCCGGCCCGGGTAACATCCGCGCGGTAGCCGAGAGCCTCTATCTCAGAGGCGACCGTCTCTGCCGCTGAGGAGTCCACATCCGCTACGATCACCCGGGCTCCCTCTTCAGCGAACCTGAGCGCTATGGCCCGGCCAATACCCGCTCCGCCGCCTGTGACCACCGACCGCCGTCCTTCGAGCCGCCTCATACGTGATCCTCCCCCACGGTCCGCGAAACGTCACACTATTTCACAGGCCGAAATTAGCTCTCAATAGTTGACACAAAAGATTAAACCATGTAATTTTCGCAACAGCAAGTATGGAGGCTCGTTGGAGTTTTCTTACGCTGGAGGAGAGGGTGGAGGCTGTGGGAATGGAGGGACGTGCTGGGACGCTGGCTCGCGGGCTCTCGTTGCTCTCGGCTTTTGACGAGGAGTGTAGCGAGATGAACCTGGCAGAGCTCGCCAGGGCTGCGGATCTGCCGAAGCCGACGGTGTTGCGGTTGCTCAGGACCCTGGAGGAGTTCGGGTTTGTGAGCCGGAACTCCGGGCTCTACCGTGTGGGGTACCGGTGCCTGATGTTAGGGACCCTCTACGAGCTTGACTCCGACGTGCGTCGGCGGGCGCTGCCGACCATGAGGTCTCTGATGGAAAGGGTTGGGGAGGTGGTACAGCTCGGGGTAATGCGCGACTCGCAGGTTCTGTACCTCGAGCGCGTCCAGCCTCGGCGGTCGGTCGCGGTCGCGTCCGTGCTCACCCGCCCCGGTGTCCTGAGGGAGGCACATTGCACGGCTCTAGGGAAGGCGATGTTGGCCTACGGGCTCGAGGGGGAGAAAGGTCATGGTCTGGGCACGGTCGAGCTCGTGCCGCGTACGGAGGCTACCATCACGAGCCGCGAGGATTTTCTGGCTGCCCTGGAGGTGGTCAGGGGCTGCGGCTACGCGACCGACACCGGGGAGTGTGATCCCGAGGTTAACTGCGTCGCGGCTCCCGTCTTCGGCGAAGGTGACCAAGTCGTGGCGGCGCTGAGCATCTCCGCGCCGAGCTTTCGGATGCCCGCGGGCGTTCAGGCTGAGCTGGGAGAGCTGGTGAAAGGCGCAGCAAGAGAGATCTCGCATGGTTTCCACCAGGGCGAATCCCGGGACGAAGATGGTGGCAGGGAGATGGTAGAGAATAACAAGGATGGCTAGGGACACGGCGACGGTACTTGGGAGATGCCTCCCGAAAGTACATTCCATCTGGGGGAATGGGAACGGGTGGGATGGAGCCCGCCAACGTGGCTATGATAGGGGGCTGGTGGTAGATGATAGGATCGGGGCTTTACCGTGGAGACTCACTACACCGCGGCTTGCCCATAGACCAGTTCCTGGGACCCCTGCTCATCGGCGCCACCCTGGTGGTCGCTACCCGGCGAGAGGCATCTCTGTTCATCCCACTGATCACGATACCGATAGTGCCCCTCCAGCTGAACGCTCCGGCACACACCCGGACGACTTCGGGGAGGGCCGGGATTACGGTCTCAAGCTCGAAAACGTGGTCGCTGGGGCCTGGATCGCACGACGGAAACAGATAGATAGAGGAGGGATCTTGAAGATAACCGACATCCGGACGGCCGTCGTAGAGGCGAACTACGATTGGACCTTCACCCGAGTCTACACCGACGAGGAGATCACGGGTCTGGGGGAGAGCTTTCTCGCTCCTGGGCTGACCGGGATCATCGAGGACCTCAAGCCCTTGCTCGTGGGGGAGGATCCCCGGAACGTGGACAAGCTCTGGTCGAAGATGCGCTGGGCGGCCTCCGGCGCCGGTTCGATGGGTGGCGTGGTCTACAACGCCATCTCGGGCATAGAGGCCGCGCTGTGGGACGTGGTAGGCAAGCACTACGGCGCCCCGATCCACCGGCTGCTGGGCGGCAAGTACCGGGACCGGGTCCGCATCTACGCTGACTGCCACGCTGGTGAGGCGCTGGAGGCCCTGAACTCCGTAATGCTGGCGCGCCGCCCCCGGTGGTTGCCGGAGAACGCGGAAGAGCAGACGGTCATAGCCTCCGAGATAAACCATCCGGTCCACGGCCGGGCCTACGGCGACGCCTCCGACGACGAGGTCTTCACACCCGAGATGTATGCGAGCCGGGCCCGGGAAGTCGTAGAGAGAGGGTTTACGGCGCTCAAGTTCGACCTTGACGTGCCGAACCCCTACACCCGGGATACCCACTCCGGCACCCTCACCCACGCGGAGGTGAGGTTCATGGCCTCGCTGGTCGAAGCCGTCCGCGAGGCGGTAGGGGATACTATAGACATCGCCTTCGACTGCCACTGGCGCTACAATGTCTCGGATGCCCAGCGGCTGGCCTACGAGCTAGAGCCCTACGGCCTGATGTGGCTCGAGGATCCGGTCCCGCCGGAGAATATCGAGGCCATGCGCCGGGTCACGCAGAGCACGAAGACCCCGATCTCCAGCGGCGAGAACTACTACATGCGCTATGGCTTCCGGGAGTCGCTGGAGAACGGGGCGCTCGACATCATTGCGCCCGACCTCCAGAAGACGGGCGGTCTTCTGGAGGGTCGCAAGATCGCAGATATGGCCGACGCCCACTACGTTGCCGTGGCCCCGCACTGCATTGCGAGCCCCGTCGGCACGATAGCCTCGGCTCACGTGGCCGCCGCCGTCCCCAACTTCCTGGCCCTGGAGTGGCACGGCATGAGCGTGCCGTTCTGGGAGGACATGGTTACAGGCCTGGACGGCCCCGTGATACAGGATGGCCATGTAAGGGTTCCCGAAGCCCCCGGCCTTGGCGTGGAGCTCAACGAGGAAGTAGCCCGCGAGTACGCCAGGGAGGGTGAACCCTTCTTCGGAGAGTAGCCGGTAGCCCGGCCAGAGAGAACCTGGTGATGTTCGTGCCGCGCGTACCGGTCCCCCTTGGTAGACCTTCAGCGTCTCTTGCGCAGCGTAGAAGAGGCTCGACGGGGGCGGCACGCCGACGCCGGGTCCGGTGGAGAGAGGTCTCGGCGCGGTCTGGGTCGCGGGATGCAAGGGCACTCCCGGGTCCTTTGTTGTAGAGCTTATCGTAGGAGAGAATGATGGAGATCTTAGACATTACCGCTACTGTAAGCCCGGAGGTCGCCAGCTGGCCCGGTACCGAGGCCCCGTCCCGGAGCTGGCTCTCTCGCACCGAAAGCGGCGACCCGAACACCGTCAGCGAGTGGAAGCTGAACTCGCACACCGGGACCCACATGGATGCCCGAAAGCACTTTATCCCCGGCGGATGGGGCATGGAAGAGATGGCGCTGGATCGGTCGGTCGGCCCGTGCCGGGTCGTGGACCTCACCCACGTCGAGGGACACATAAGCCGGGCCGACCTGGAGGGCGCGGAGATAGCTGGAGAGGCTCGAGTGCTCTTCAAGACCAGGAACTCCGGTACGGGGCTCATGAAGCGGCAAGGGTTCGAGGAGGGGTACACGGCCATCTCGGCCGGAGCCGCAGAGTACCTCGTCGAGGCGGGGGTAAGCACGGTGGGCATCGACTACCTCTCCGTCGAGCCTTTCGAGGACGAGAGGTTCCGCACGCACCACACGTTGCTCGGCGAAGACCTGGTGATCCTGGAAGGGCTTCTGCTAGAAGGCGTGGAGCCCGGTCCCTACTTCCTCGTCTGCCTGCCGCTGAAGCTTGCGGGCTCCGACGGCTCCCCGGCCAGGGCCATCCTCCTCCGGGAACCGGGATAACCCTGGAGTCCGGGGCTTACAGCGGGCGCTCCTACTCCTCGAGCCCGAGTGGCTGCGAGCGTTCCAAGACCTTCAGGTTCTGGTCTTCTTCTACCTCGGAGAGCAGGCTCTCCGAGACCCACATCCGGCGGAGCTTCAGGGTGTTCTTTATGCGCACGAGGCGCACTTCCGGGGGAGAAACCCCGGCGCACATCTGGAGCGCGGCGGCGACGGCCATCCTCTCCGACGGCATGACCATCGGGACGCGGACCGGGGAAGGGGTCGTGGAGGTGAGGGCGTTCATGTAGGTAGACGGACGGTCCATGCCCGCGGCCAGGCGTTCGGTCACCACGTCGGCCATGCCGAGGCCGTTGGCGTTCCCACCGGTCTCCTCCGTCAGGCCCAGAAAGACCATTCGTTCCACCGCGGGCCCACCCCCCCCGTACGGGGTCGGGTAGCGTCCCGTTACATTGGGGTCCGCGCCGTCTCCGCTGATGTTCTTGCCGATCTCATCTACCACCAGCACGTCGAGCTCCTCGAAAGGGAGCCTCATAAGGTTGCGTTTGGCTTCCTCCAGAAGGGGCGCCTCGCTGGCTTCGAGGGCTTCAGCGGGGATTGCCAGCACCTTGTGGGGCTCCTCGTCCGGCGTCTCGAGGATGGCCAGTCCGAAGCCGACCTTGCCCGTGGCGACGCTGACCCGGGCGGCCTCCGGTATGGTCCGGTGGATGTTCCCCCAGCCCGCCGCGTGTATCGAGTGAGCCCCGCGCTGCTTTCCCATCCCGATGGCCAGCATCTTGGTCGGCCCGCTCTCTACGGTGCCCCGGAACGCGGTATGGGGCTTTATCCTGTTGACGACGACGACCGAGTCGGCCTCGTAGGCGTTCCTGTCCATGTACACCTTGACGCCGGAGGGTGTCTCTCCCACCTCCACGGTCTCCATCGTGGCCCGTACCGGACAGCCTACCTTCTGCTCGCTCACCCCCAAGTGAGCCAGCACCCGGGCCTGTCCTTCCGCCGTCGATGCCCCGTGACTGCCCATCGCCGGGAGCACGAACGGCCGGGCACCGGACTCTTTTAGAGCTCCGACTAGAGCCGCCACGACCTCCCCGACACGCCCCACACCCCGGCTGCCAACGCCTATGGCGACCGACCCCCGCGGGAGCTCCACGGAATGCAGTGCCTCCCGGACGGCGCCCTCTATGTCCTCCAGCGCCGCCGGAGAATCTACTCGTTGCTCCACCAGAGCGCCGGCGGGAAATTCGATCTCCCGGAGCAGCTCTTCCAGTTCGTCCCGTACGTGAACTTCTCGTCCCATGCGTCTGTCCTTAACCTGACCAGCAACTCGTTACGCCACGTGGTGCGGTCTCGTACAATGAGCCGCGTACTCCCTCTCTTCGCCCCCTCCCATCTTCCAGTCTAATATACTCCTAACTCCGCAGCGTGGCAGGCAGCCGCTCTCCGGAGAGCCGGGGTGTCCGGGAGTCCGAGGCTCCCCGTCTCCGCCCACGGTTAGTAGAAGACCCCGGGTTCCACCCGGTTGCGCAGGGGCTCGCCGTCCAGGTAACATCGCAGGTTCTCTTTGAAGAGCTCCACGATACGCTGGTTCTCGGACTCCGCGAGAGCTGCCGTGTGGGGGCTGAGCAGTACGTTGGGCAGGCTCCACAGCGGGCTATCTGACGGCAGGGGTTCCTTCTCGAACACGTCCAGGGCGGCCCCTGCGATACGTCCCTCTTCGAGCGCCGCGGTCAGGGCAGCCTCGTCCACCACGCCCCCGCGGCCGACGTTGACGAAGACGCTTTCGGGCCTCATAAGGCCGACGGCCTCCCGGTCGATCATACCTTCCGTCTCTTGCGTAAGCGGAAGCGTCACGACCACCGCGTCGGCCCGAGGGATAAGTTCTTTGAGCGCGTTCTGGCTCTGTACCTCGTCCACATGGGGGATGGGGCCCCCGGTTCGGCGTTTGAGGCCCACGGTATGCATGCCGAAGCACCGCGCCAGCCGGGCCACCTCGACGCCTATCTCGCCGACGCCCACTATCAGCACCGTGCCTCCTCGCAGCTCTCGCGTCGGGTAATGGTCCCAGCGCCTCTGGCTTTTGTCGCGCTCCAGACGTGGCAGGTCTTTGGCGAAGGTGAGGATGCCGAGCAGGCAGAACTCGGCCAGCGGAACGGCGTGGACACCGCTGGCGGTGGTGAAGGTCACCCGCTCCAACTCCTCCCGGGAGAGGTTCGCGCCCCGTACCTGCTCTCCCGCACCGGCGCTGGTAGCCTGCAGCCACCGCAAGCTGGGCGCCCTCTGGACGGCGTCGGCGAGGCCCCCGGCCGATTCGCCGGGGACGCCGAACAGAACCTCGGCCCTGGCCAGCATCTCCTCCCACCGCCGCTCGCCCGCCGCGTCCCGCCGGAAGCCCTCATCCCCTCTGTGGTCCGAGGGATACCGCGGCGGCGGCAGGAGGTCGGGCTCGTAGAGGACCTCTATCCGGGAGCTTACGCCCTCGAGCTCCCTTACCAGCTCCTCTTCGAGGGGGCTGGCTATCATCACCTCGACCGGGTTGCTTTGCTCTCCCCGACCCTCCATATCTCGTCCTCCCTCTTCAAGCTCGGACGGGATCCCCCAGGCCCGCTACCTTGGACCTTCGGATCCCATGGGGATCCCATGGCTCAAGCATATTATTGTATTTATCGCCGGGCGTCTTGGGTTAAGATACGGAGACGAACGTGAACTGTAGAGTGCGGGGGAAAGGTCCGGTCTTTGAGGGTAGCTTTGTTTATACCGTGCTACGTGGATCTCGTATACCCGGAGGTCGGGGTGAGCGTGGTTCGGGTTCTCCGGAGGCTCGGCGTGGAGGTGACCTATCCCGAGGGACAGACCTGCTGCGGGCAGCCGGCGTTCAACTCCGGGTTCTTCGAGGAGGCCCGCACGGTGGCGCGGCACTTTCTGGACGTCTTCGAGAGTGAAGAGTGTGACTACGTCGTGTGCCCGTCCGGGAGCTGCGCGACGATGGCCTCGCACTATTATCCGCTCGTCTTCGAGGGTCTCGCCGGGGAACGGGCTCGTTCTGAGGCCCTCGGAGCCCGCGTGAGGGAGTTCTCCGACTTTCTCGTGAACGTCCTGGGCGTAAGGGAGCTGGGCGCTCGGCACGCCGGGAAGGCGGTCTTTCATTGCGGGTGCCACCAGCGGCGGGAGCTGGGTGTCCTGGAAGAACCTCGGGAGTTGCTGAGGGACGTTGAGGGCTTGGATCTCCTGGAATGGAGGAACGAGGAGCTCTGTTGCGGTTTCGGGGGCACCTTCTCCGTAAAGATGCCCGACGTCTCGACGGCCATGGCGGACGAGAAGATCCGGGCGTTAGAAGAGAGCGGGGCGGACACCCTGATCTCCGGAGACTCGAGCTGCCTCATGCACCTGGAAGGCCGCCTGCAGCGCACGGGTCCGGCTACACGGGTGTACCACCTGGCGCAGATACTGGACACCGAAGACGGAGAGGTTGTATAAGAATGGAGACCGGAAAGCCCGCCCGCAGCCGCGACACACTGGACCGGCGTCACGAGGGTATAGAGAGCAAGGTCGAAGGCTTCAATGACCGGGCCCGCCGGGCTCTGGAGGATGAGTTCCTGCACGAGTCGGTCGCCCGGTTCACGAAAAAGTCCGTGGCGAGCCGGCAAGCTGCCCTGGAGAGATTGCCGGAGGCCCCGGAGCTCAGGGAGACGGCGTACCGCATAAAGCAGGAGACGATGGCCAACCTGGACCGCTACCTGGAGCAGCTCGCCGGGGCCGTGGAGGAGCGCGGAGGGAAGGTATTTTTCGCCTCCGACGGGGAAGAGGTGGTCAACTACGTCGGGGAGCTGGCCCGCCGGAGGGGCTCGAAGGTCGTCACCAAGTCCAAGAGCATGGCCACCGAGGAGATAGAGCTCAACCGCCGTCTTGAGGAGAGCTACGGGGAGCTTGGCCTGGAGATAATAGAGACGGACCTCGGGGAGTGGATCGCGCAGCTCGCCGGGGACCACCCGTCGCACATCGTCGCGCCTATCGTCCACATGAACCGCCACCAGATAGCTGATGTTCTCTCCGGGGTGGCAGGAGAGGCGCTGCCGCCGAACGTGGAGGACCTCCTGCAGTTCGCCCGCAAGCGGCTGCGGGAGAAGTTCCTGGCGGCCGACATCGGCATCACCGGCGTTAACTTTGGGGTAGCCGAGACCGGGACCATTTGCACCGTCACGAACGAGGGCAACGGACGGCTGGTCTCCAGCGTACCGCCGGTGCACGTCGCCGTGATGGGCATAGAGAAGGTGATCCCGAAGCTCGAGGACCTCTCTGTTTTTACCAGGATCCTGGGCCGCAGCAGCACCGGCCAGGACCTCTCGGTCTACACGAACCTGGTAACTGGTCCCCGCCAGGAGGGGGAGTTGGACGGGCCGGAGGAGTTCCACCTGATACTAATGGACAACGGGCGCTCGGATCTGCTCGGCACGGAGTTCGAGGAGGCGCTGTACTGCATCCGCTGCGGGGCCTGCCTGAACGTCTGTCCCGTCTACCGGCAGACCGGTGGCCACGCCTACGGCTCCACCTACTCCGGTCCCATAGGGGCCGTCATAACTCCCCTGCTAAAAGGGAATGAAGAGGCCAAAGATCTGCCCCACGCCTCCTCGCTGTGCGGGGCGTGCACGGAAGCATGCCCGGTTGGGATACCGCTGCACGAGCTACTGCTCAAGCTGCGCAACCGCCAGGTGGACGAAGGTCTCGCCGGCAAGGGCCAGAGCGTGGCCTTCAAGGGCTTCGAGAACACCATGAAGAGCCCGGCTCTGTACAAGATCTCGGGCAAGGTCGGTCGAATGGCGCAGAAACCGCTGGTGAAGGACGGCAAGATCGGCCGGAAGCTCCCCGGACCGCTCGCCGGGTGGACCGGCACCCGAGACCTGCCGGCGCTGGCGAAGAAGCCGTTCCGGGAGCTTTGGAGAGAGGGCATCTAGGGTTGGCGGACCGTGCGGAGTTCATAAAAGATATAAGAAGTCGCCTGCAAAACCATCGCTCGCGGGGAGAGTATCGCCCCACGCACGCCCCGGACGTGCCCTGGACCCCGAGCGCGGAGCGGCGCAGAGAGAGCCCGGTCTCCGGGGACCTGCCGGCGCGCTTCCTGGGGGAGCTCGAAGCCCTCGGCGGACACGGTCGGCGGGTGGCGAGCATCGAGGAGGCCAGGGACTACGTCCTCTCCCTGGCGCGGGAACGAGGGGCTGAACTCCTCGTCCGGTGGGACGAGGAGGAGCTGGAGGAGCTTGGGGTGGATGCTCCGGTGAGGGAGGCCGGCACCGAGGTCTCGGTCTGGCGAGACCTGCCGGATTTCCGCGAGGTAGCCGGAAGCGCGGAGATCGGGCTCACGACCGCGGACTGGGCCGTGGCGGAGACCGGAAGCCTCGTGGTGACCAGCGGGCCTGGTCACGGGAGATCCGTAACCCTCCTGCCCCCCACCCACGTTGCGGTGGTCCGGGTAGAGAAGATGCTGCCGACGGTCGCCGAGGCTATCGCCCTCTACGCGAAGAACGGCGGGCTGCCGGCCAACGTCTGCTTCCACACGGGGCCCAGCCGCTCGGGGGACATTGAGCAGGCGCTGGCTATCGGGGTCCACGGACCGGGCGACGTGCACGTAGTCCTGGTCGGCTAGGGAGAGTCGGCCTGCGACCGGGTGTCGACCGGCGGCAGCCGAGGGCTCCCCGGCTATCTCCGGGTCCCCGCTCGCCGCTCGCACCTCACCTTCAGAGTGGTGCTTGGGAGCCCGGCTAGGGTGTGGTGCTTCCGCTCGTGGCCTGGAGGTAGGCTTGGTGTGGGGTTACCAGTACCTTCAGCGCCGCGTTCGCCAAGGGAGCCTCCAACGCATCGAACCCTTTAGCTACCTGGTCCAGCGACAGGTATGTCGTAAGCAGCGGGTCGCCATCGATGTCGCCACGTGCGAGCATTGTCACGGCCGTCACCACGTCCTCGTCCCAGAGGTGCGCCGCCGAACCCACGACCCTCTTCTCCCCGAGAACCGTATCCAGGAGGTCGAAGCTCTCCTCCCTTCCGTGGAGGCCTACCAGAACGGTGGTACCGCCGCGCCGGACGAGACGCATCGCTTCGCGGGCCGTCCCGGGGACTCCGGAACACTCGATCACGGTGTCAGGCCCGATCCCCTCGGTGGTCTCGGCGGAGAGTGCTTCAAGCTCCGCGGGATCGAACGCAGCGTCAGCGCCCAGAGCGAGAGCCAGTTCTCGACGCCGCGCCTCGGGGTCCACGGCCATTACCTTTCTTACCCCCGAGCTTCTGGCGACCTGTACAACGAGCAGACCGATGGTCCCGGCTCCGATCACGAGCAGGCTGGAACCGATGGGGGAGGGTACCTTACGCAGGGCGCGCACAGCCACCGAGGCGGGCTCCGCCAGAGCTGCGACGTCGGCCCGTAGACTCAGGGGCACGGGAACGCAGGTGGCGGCTTCGGCGGCGACGTACTCCGAGAGTCCTCCGTCTGCATGCAGCCCCACGACCGCCGACCGGACGCACAGTCCCTCCTGGTGTCGGCGGCACCACCAGCACTCCCCGCACCCAAGCACCACGTCGGGGATAACGCGGTCACCCGCCCGAGGACCGCTGCCGTCCCTGGCGGATTCCACGACCCGCCCGACGATCTCGTGTCCCAGAGCGATCGGGGCCTTCCGGCCGGTGAGGGAGTGCGTCTCCAAGGGGATATTCACCGGTCCATCCCGGTACTCTTCCAGATCGGTGCCACAGATACCGCACCACTCCACCTCTATGAGCGCTTGGTGTGGTTGCGGGACGGGTATCGGCACCTCGTCGACCCTCACGTCACGCCTCCCGTGCCAGCGTGCGGCCCGCATCGTCTTCCGGAGGCTATCGCTCACGGCCGTAACCCCCGTGGAGTGGGAGACCTTCTGACTCCGTGCCCACGGCCGTTATGTGCCAGCGTCCGAGGTTGGCCGTAAAGAGGATGTTACCCCGGAAGGCCAGGTTCGTGGGGTGGCAGAAGAGGTGGGCCTCCTCGTCCCCTATGAAGGTCTCCACCTCGCCGCCCGGAAGGATGCGGAGCACCTGGCTGGGCTCATAGCAGCCGACGTACAGGCTGCCCGCAGTGTCGAAGGCGAGCCCGTCTGGCAGAACTCCCCCCGGGAAGGAGGCTACCTCTTCGCGCCTGCCGGCCGATCCGTCGTCTTCTATGGGGATACGGAAGACGGCGTTGCCGAACGTCTCGGCCACGTAGAGGTGGCGGCCGTCGGGCGAGAGGGCGAGGCCGTTGGCGAAGTTTACCGGCTCTCCGTACCAGAGTTCGCCGGAGCCGTCGGGCTCGAAGCGAAAGATCCCCGGTCCCGGCTCTTTGAAGGCGTGACTGTCGGCCACATAGAGGCGCCCCCCGGCGTCGAAGGCCGGGTAATTGGAGATCTTTATTCGGTGTCCGTCGGCGCCGTTGGCGAACTCGCCGAGATCGCCGCTCCTTGCGTCTAACCTCATAACCGCCCCGTGCTTGAGGTCGCAAACGTAAAGGTTATCCTGGCCGTCGAAGGCCATCCCCTGGCTGAATCCTCCTGTAGAGGCGACCTGCTCCATCGAGGAGCCGTCGGCTTCTATCCTGTAGATCTGGCCGCGCTCGCCTCCGCACCAGATGCTTCCGTCACGGTGTATGGCGAGACCCTCGGGGTGGTCGAGGCGGGGCTCGGTCAAGAGCCCATCGTAGAAGACCCTTGCCGCACTGGCGTCCAAAACCGTCTTCATACTGCTATTTCCTTTCCGCTCTCCCGGTCAGGGGCCGCATCTACCGGTCCCCGAGCTTGCTGGCGACGAGATGAGCGTCGGGTCGCCGGTGGAGATCCGGTAGCAGCTCGGTCCCCAACCCCGGGCCTTCCGGTGGCACTATGTATCCATTGGCGACGGTGGGCAACTTCGTGACGAGCTCACCGTACCAGCCGGCGTAGTAGGCGCGCACCGTCTCCTGTACGAGAGCGTTCGGCAGGTTCAGAGAGAGGTGAGTGGAGGCGGTCAACACTACCGGGCCGGTGCAGTCGTGCGGGGCCACGGGCAGCTGGTGGGCCTCCGCCAGCGTGGCTATCTTCTTGGCCTCCGAGAGCCCGCCGCACCAGCTTATATCGAGCATCACCACCTTCGCCGCTCGCTTGTCCATGAGTTCCCGGAAGGCCCGGTGGCCCGCGAGCGTCTCGCTGGCGGCGATCGGTACGTGAGTCGAGGCGGCGAACTCGGCGAGAGCATCCAGGTTGTCGGCCTTGAGGGGGTCCTCGAACCAGGACGGATCGAACTCCTCGAGGGCCCGGGCTATCCGTTGCGCGGTGGGCAGGTTCCAGAGCGAGTGAAACTCGACCATCACGTCCATCTCCCGGCCGACCGCCGCCCGGATCTTGCGGAAAGGTTCCAGTCCCTTTTGAAGATCCGACTCCGAGATGTACTGTCCGCCGCTCGCCTCGGCGTAGGGATCGAACGGCCAGATCTTCATCCCGGTTATGCCCTCTGCGAGCAGGCTCTTCGCAAGCTCGTCGGCCCGGTACAGGAAGGCGTCGAGGTCCTCGTACGGCCCCATCTTCTCTCCCCCGCCGAGGCCCCAGTTGCTGACCGCCTGCCGGGGAGCCTCGCGTACGTAGCGGTAGCCGGCGCAGGTGTTGTAGACCCGGATGCTCTCCCGGCTCGGCCCGCCGAGTAGCTGGTATACGGGCTGGCCTGTGACTTTGCCGAACAGGTCCCAGAGTGCTATGTCGACCGCCGAGTTGCCCCGGGTCTCCGCCCCGCTACTGCCGTAGCCGAGATAGCCGTGCAGCTCGCGGGCGTGGCGGTCGATGTGCAAGGGATCTCTCCCGAGCAAGTACGGGGCTACGCTCTCGTGCACGTAAGCCTCGACGGCCCGCGCCCCGAAAAACGTCTCGCCAAGACCCACAAGGCCCTCGTCGGTGTGGACCTGCACGAACAGCAGGTTGGGGAATTCCTCCAGGCGGAGAGTCTCTATCCTGGAGACCTTCATGCGGCTGGCCGTTCGGTTCGGGATCTGAACAGCCTCATACCATCGCCTTCTCGCGGAGATCTTCCTCTATCTGCTCCAGGCTCCGTCCCTTAGTCTCCGCAACCACGGCATAGACGAAGAAGAAGGAGGCAACACAGATAGCAGCGAAGCCCAGGAACAGCGGTCCTATGCCGAGCGTCTCCAGCAGCACCGGGAACGAGACCGAGACCAGGAAGTTGGCGAGCCAGAGCAAGACCGTGGCGACGCCCATCACGGTACCCCGAACCTCCAGCGGGAATATCTCGGCTAACATTACCCAGACCACGGGGCCCCAACTGATAGCAAAGGACATAATGAAAGCGGCCAGGCACACCAGCGTTATTATGCCGACCGGACCAATGCCCTCTGGTTCGGGTAGCAGTAGGGAGGTAAGCCCCAGAATAGCCAGGCTGGCACTCATGCCGACGCTACCCACGAGCAGCAGCGGCTTGCGGCCTATGCGATCTATGAGCAGGATCGCCACGATCGTGAAGGTAACGTTTATAACGCCGATCCCGACGTTGGCCAAGATAGCCGCTGCGTCTCCGAACCCGACGTTGATGAGTGTCGTCGGAGCGTAGTAGATGACGGTGTTGATGCCTATCATCTGCTGGAAGATAGCGAGCCCGATCCCGACTATCAGGGCGGGCCTCAACCAGGACGTGCGTAGCAACTCGCCGACCCCGAGCCCCTCTCGGGCTTCGAGTCGGTCGATGCGCTTTATATCTTCTAGCTCCCCTTCGATCTCTGATTCGTCGCGGGTACGTCGAAGCACCCCCCGCGCATCCTCTTCCCGGTGCTGCTTGACCAGCCAGCGCGGGGTCTCGGGCAAGAAGATCATACCTACCAACAGCAGCACGGAAGGGAAGAAAGCCGCAGCGAACATCCACCGCCAGGCCTCGGCCTCGGCGAGCGCGGAGTTCACTATGAAGGCTGCCAGAATGCCGGTAACGATCATGAGCTGGTTAAGAGAGGAGATCGCTCCCCTTATCCTCGTGGGCGCCATCTCCGCCAGATACAGCGGCACCATTAGCGAAGCGGCACCCACGGCTAGACCCCCTATCAGGCGCATGAAGATCAGGGTCACCGCGTTCGGAGATAGTGCTTCGCCTATGGCCGTGCCGGCGAAGATGATAGCGGCTAAGACTATTACCGTGCGCCGTCCGTAACGATCAGAGAGCCTTCCGCCGGTGGCGGCACCCACGGCCGCACCTATGAGCAGGGAACTCACGACCAACCCCTGGGTAAAGGCAGTAAGACCAAACTCTTGATCGACGAAGATTATGGCGCCTGCGATCTTGCCCGTGTCGTAACCGAACAGCAGCCCACCCAGCGCCCCGAAAAAGTAGAGGAGTTTGCTGGTAGAGAAACCTCCGGTGCTTGTAGTCGTACTAGACATGTCCCCCTGTATCCCCTTTCCCTTTTACGAGAGCTTGCCGCTCCGCCGACCCCGTCGAGCGTCGTAAGAGAGCGGGCTCTCTATCTGCTCCCCTGCCCCTCATCTCCTTCTTCCTGATCCTCTGGAGCGGTCGCGGCCAGGAGCGCGTCCAGCGAGACACCGGGTCCGAGCAGGCGGTCCAGCTCCCGGCGGGTCACGAAGTGCAGGCTCTGGTCGAAGTCGTCCCCGTAGAGCTGCTCCGCGAGCGTCAAGTGACCGGCCATCTGACGGTGAGCACGCTCCTGGTCTCCGCCGCGGATGGCCTCGTAGATCTCCCGGTGGTAGGGGAGGCCGGCCCGCGAGACCGTCGGGTCTCCCAGGCTGCGCAGCATAAGCTCCACCACCATGCTCCGGATCGAGCCGTACATGGTCTCGATCACCGGGTTGTGCGCGGCCCGGACGATGCTCACATGGAAAGTGATGTCGTACCGGGCCTTCTCTATCAACCCCACCCCGGGCTGCTCGAATCGCGTGAGAGCCCACTCCATAGACTCCAGGTCCCCCAACTCCGACCTGACGGCTGCCAGAGCCGCCGCCTCGGTCTCGATCGTCTTTCGAGCCTCGATCAGGTCCCGCGGCGTAACCTGACGACGCCGGTAGAAAGCTTCGAGCGGACCGGTCGCATCCTCCGCTCTGGCCCGGCGGACGTACGCTCCCCGCCCCGGCACGACCTCTACAAGTCCCCGGAGCGTCAACTCCCGCAGCGCCTCGCGGATCACCGGCCGGCTCAGATCGTACTCCCCGGACAGGGACCGTTCGGAGGGAAGGCGGTGACCTTCCCCGAGCCGCCCGGTGACTATCTGCTCCTCTAAATGTGAGGAGAGAGAATCCCGACCCATTACCCTATCTACGGATTTACCGGTCATACCACAATACTGTACACTCTGTCATCAGGGGGAGTCAAACTTGGAGGTAGAGGATGAGTAGCAGGTTGGACGGGGCCGGGATAGCGATCACCGGGGGAGCCGGGGACATCGGTGCCGCCATGGGCCGGGAGCTCTCCGGTCTGGGAGCTTCGGTGACCCTGATCGACCGCAAGACCCCGGAGGAGGCGGAGCCCTGGCTGGAGAGGGTAGGGGAGGCGAACGGCGGAGCCTCGTACGTCCAGGCCGACGTTCGGGATCGGGGTGCCGTAGACGAGGCGCTCGCCAGCGTGGAGCCGCTGGACGTTGCGATCGGCAACGCTGGCATCGTCGACGCCGCACCGTTTCTAGAGGTTACAGAGGAGCAGTGGCGCGAGCACCTCGACGCCAACCTCACGGGGTGCTTCAACGTCGGCCAGTCCGCCGCCCGTCTGATGGTGGATCGGGGCACCCCGGGCCGCATAATCTTCACCAGCTCCTGGGTCCAGGAGGTGCCCTGGCCGGAGATCTCCGCCTACTCGGTCTCCAAGGCCGGTCTCCGGATGCTGGCCAGGTCTATGGCGCGGGAGCTGGCGCGGCACGGCATCCTCGTCAACGTCATAGCCCCCGGTATCGTCAGCGCCGGCCTGGCCAAACGGCAGATGGAGACGGAGCCGCAGTATGCCCGCCGCGTACGGAACGTCATACCTCTCGGGGAGCCCCAGACGGCCGAGCAGGTAGCCCGGGCCACCGCTTTCCTGTGCTCCGAGGCGGCAGATTACATGACCGGATCGACCCTGCTGGCGGACGGCGGCTGCTCGTTGTTTCAGTTCGAAGAGTGACGGTAGAGGAGGAGAGGCTGCCTTGAGCCCCGGAATGTACAGGCGTCAGAGGAACTGGGGCGCCCGGGTGCTCGAGTACGAGGTCAAGGGCATGAGGGCGGTGTTCCTGGAGAACGAGAAGCTCCGGGTGGGGGTGTTGGCGGGCAAGGGCGCGGATATCTTCGAGTTCAACTACAAGCCCCTGGACATGGACTTCGTGTGGCTGACGGCGGGGGGCGTTCGAGACCCGAGCTCTTATCTGTCGACCTCCCCCGACCCTCTGGCGACCTTTCTCGACCACTATCCGGGAGGCTGGCAGGAGGTCTTCCCCAACGGGGGTGCTCCTTCATCCTACCTGGGAGCCCAATTCGGCCAGCACGGCGAGGTGAGCAATCTTCCGTGGGACTACGAGATCGTAGAGGACGGAGAGGAGGCCGTGGCCGTCAGCTTCTTCGTCAGGACGCAGAAGACGCCGTTCTACCTGGAGAAGGAGCTAAGCCTCCGCTCCGGAGAGAGCAGTCTCCGCATCGAAGAGGTCCTCGTAAACGAGAGCGAGGCGTCGCTGCACGCCATGTGGGGCCATCACATAGCCTTCGGCCAGCCCTTTCTCGAAGAGGGTTGTCGTATATACCTGCCCGAGGGAACGATGGTCGTTCCGCACAGCGAGCCCATACACCCGGCGGGCCGCCGGGTCAGAGGTGGCAGGACTTATGCGTGGCCTTTCGCGGAAGGGTACGATGGCAGACACGTCGACCTGAGCGTGCTCCCGGAGAGGGGAGAAGTCAGCGAGATGCTCTACCTCACGGGGTTATCCGAAGGTTGGTACGAGGTCGAGAACCCGGAGAAAGGTCTCGGGCTTCGGGTCGAATGGGACGTGGGGCAGATGCCATACCTCTGGTTCTGGCAGGAGTACGGGGCCTCAGAGTTCTATCCCTGGTACGGGCGGCACTACAATATCGGTCTGGAGCCCTTCTCCAGCTTTCCGACCAACGGCATAAGGGAGGCGGTAGAGAACGGTACCGCCCTCTCCATAGATCCCCGGGAGCGGCGGCGCTTCTCCCTGATGGTATCGGTATCTGAGTGCGGCGGAGGCAAGAGTAAAGGAGCGTGCGTATGACGGAACTCTCAGGAAAGGTGGCGGTTGTCGCCGGTGGCGGGCTTGGCATCGGGCTGGCGGCTGCCCGGAGGTTAGCCGCTGATGGAGCCTCTGTCGCGATCTGCAGCGACAGCGGGGATCAGGTCGAGCAGGCCGTGGCCGAACTGCGCGGGGAGAACCTCGAGGCCCAGGGTCTGCGGGCGGACGTAACCTCCTCGGCGGACATGCGGCACCTGACAGGCTTCGCTGTGGAGACCTTCGGAGGCCTGGACATCCTCGTCAATTGCGCCGGCGTCCAGCGCTACGGGACCGTGGTGGAGACCGAAGAGGAGGTGTGGGATCAGGTCCTGGACGTGAATCTGAAAGGGATGTACCTCGCCTCAAAATATGCCATTCCGGAGATGACAGAGCGCGGTGGCGGGGCTATCGTGAACGTCTCTTCCGTACAGGCGTTCGCTTCGCAGAAGGGGGTCGCAGCCTACACGGCCAGCAAGGGGGGCATCAACGCCCTGACCCGCGCTATGGCCCTGGACCACGTGGAGGAGAACATCCGAGTAAACGCGGTCTGCCCCGCCTCCGTGGACACGCCGATGCTGCGCCGCTCGGCGGAAATGTTCAAAGGAGACGGGACCGCGGACCGGATGATTGGCGAATGGGGGAAGATGCATCCAATGGGGAGGGTCGCCGCAGCGGAGGAGGTTGCAGAGGTGATCGCCTTTCTCGCAAGCTCGAGGGCTAGCTTCGTGACGGGGTCCGAGTACAAGGTCGATGGTGGAATGCTCGCCGCACTCGGGGTGCGGCTGCCGGAGTAACCGTGGGAGAGCTGGTTCGGAGAGGAGCGGCATGAGGATAAAGGACATCCGTGCGACCACCGTAACGGTGCCACTCGAGACGCCCCTGCTCCATGCCAACGGAGCCCACTGGGGACGTTTCGTACGAACCATCGTAGAGGTCGAGACCGACGAGGGGCTGGTGGGGCTCGGCGAGATGGGGGGCGGAGGGGAGAGCGCCGAGCTGGCCTTCGAGGGGCTGAAGTACTACCTCGTAGGCCATGACCCCTCCCAACTCGAAGCCCTGCGGTTCAAGATAATGAACCCCACGGCCAGCCTGTACAATAACCGTACCCAACTACACGCCGCCGTCGAGTTTGCCTGTCTCGATATACTCGGACAGGATCTCGGGGTGCCCGTACACACCCTTCTGGGGGGAAAGCTCCGGGACGAGGTCTCTTTTGCGAGCTACCTCTTCTTCCGGTACGGCGATCCAGAGACTGGCTGGGGCGAGGTGCGCACCGCAGAGCAGCTGGTCGAGCATGCCAGTATACTCAAGGAGGAGTACGGCTTTACCTCCCACAAGCTAAAGGGCGGGGTCTATCCGCCCCACCATGAGTTGGCCTGCTACCGAGCGCTGGCGGAGGCATTTCCGGCGGACGCCCTGCGCTACGATCCGAACTGTGCCTTGAGCGTCGAGGAGGGCATCCGCTTCGGTAAGGCTATCAAGGACCTGAAGAACGACTACTATGAGGACCCTACGTGGGGCCTTAACGGGATGCGGCGCGTCCGCGAGAAGTTGGACATTCCTCTCTCTACCAACACCGTCGTCGTAAGTTTCGAACAGCTCGCAGCGAATATTTTGGATCCCGGCGCGGACGTCATCCTGCTCGACACTACCTTCTGGGGGGGCATAAGGCCCTGCGTCAAAGCCGCAGGCGTTTGCGAAACGTTCCAACTCGGCGTGGCGGTTCATTCCTCAGGAGAGCTTGGCATACAGCTGGCCACGATGCTTCATCTGGGAGCGGTGGTGCCGAACCTCACCTTCTCGGCGGACGCCCATTACCATCACCTGACAGATGACCTGGTAGAGGGTGGAAAGTTCGAGTACCGGGATGGAGCTATCGAGGTGCCAGACACCCCAGGGCTCGGGGTCCAGCTAGACCGGGAGAAGCTGGGACGGTACGCGGAGCTGTACAGAGAGCTGGGAGGGTACCCTTACGATCGGGATCCCGGATCCCCTAATCGGTATGCCCTGGTGCCCAAGCAACGCTTCGCCGACCCTCACGTAAGGCTAAAGGTATTGATTTAGCTGTGAATAGACTACGAGGGTTGCGGACGGCGTCTTCGGATCGGCCTGACCCATAAGTTAGTCGGCTACGAGTGCCTTGAACCCGATCCGTCGGCCGGTCTCTGGCGCCGTCCTGCAACTGCCCGTAAGACTGGAGCATCGTGACCTAATAGATGAGATGAGAAGGCCGAACCTCGACGCAGTACCCTTCGAGAGGGTCTGCAAATAACGACGGGCTCT
>JACCZN010000291.1 GCA_013695915.1 Rubrobacter sp. | reverse complement strand
GGGGGCTCCTCTCTGTAGCGAGTATTCCGCTTATCTAAAAGGTTTTGAGAGGGTGACCGACGGGTCTCGAACCCGCGACCTTCGGAGCCACAATCCGATGCTCTGCCAACTGAGCTACGGCCACCATGCAGTATGTCGGATTCTACCAATGAAAGCCTCCCATGCACAGTCCGTGGTGGGGTCAGGGGTTGCTGGACCGGCCCTTGAGCGCGAGGAGTATGGCGGCGGGCAGCAGGGCGGAGTAGAGTAGGTACTTCGTCTTGCCTCTTTTCAGGGCCCAGGCGACGGCTGGCAGGTAGTAAGGTAACAGCAGGAGCGCCGCCGTGCGTCCGGAGCTCTCCGTCCCCGCGCCTCCGGGATACGAAAGGTCTATGTCCTCATCTCGCCGGAGTATTCGCTGGTAGCCGATTATCACGGCCATGATCAGGGTGATCCAGCCGGTAAAGTTCAGCCAGGGGACGCCGCGCTTGCCGTTGGGTCCCTCTATGTCCATGGCGTAGGTGCCGTCTGTCTGCCACTGCCACAGGCCCCGGTCAAGAGCGAGGCAGTCGAGGATCGACTCCATGCTGGTTACCACCAGCGCCGTGCTGAGCGGCAGCATCCGGCGGCGGCGGGTCTCGTCGGCACCATAACCGACCAGGATGCTCTCCATGACAGACATCGAGGAGTAGGAGAGGTTGTAGCGGGCCAGAGCGACGCTCGGCGATATACCCTTTACCTGCGGCTCGGTGCGGTGCCGCAGGGCCCTGAACACGTTCGTGGTCATGTACTCCCGGAAGAGCGAGATGCTTCCACCGAGCACTATGAAGAGCAGCGTACGCTTCAGGCCCCGCGCCCTCAAGGAGTGCAGCGCGTTCAGCCCGGCGCCCAGCAGTGAGTGGGCAGCCAGGGCCCTGGACATTCTGCCTCCCGAGTCCCCCACCAACACATCCTTTCCCCGTAGCGGACAACGCCGGCCAGAGGCCGCGCACCACAATGCTAGACCAGACCCGCCGTCCCCCGCAACCTGCCTGGACCAGGCCGGAGCGAGGGTGTACAAGAGCGGAGCGAGGAGCGCGCCCGGCAGGATTCGAACCTGCGGCCTGAGGATTAGAAGTCCCCTGCTCTATCCAGCTGAGCTACGGGCGCTGCGAGGTCCGGTGGCCCTCTCCGGGTCCCACCGTAGAGCGGGTGAGGGGAATCGAACCCCCATAACCAGCTTGGAAGGCTGGGGCTCTGCCTTTGAGCTACACCCGCAGAGTACCCATCCGCAGTCTCCCGGCTCTACCGAGCGGCGGAACACCAGACCCGGAGTCGGGGCGAGAGGATTCGAACCTCCGACCCCCTGCTCCCAAAGCAGGTGCGCTACCAGGCTGCGCCACGCCCCGCCAGAACCTGCGAATGCGCTCTTGAGTATAGCAAAGAGGGCCTGCGGAGTTAAGCTTCGCTGGCCCCTAGAGCACAGCCGCCGGAGCCACGGCCTGTATCTTCTCGTCCAGGAAGCGTCCGCCTAGGGCGGCGAACTCCTCGGGGTCGGCGCTACAGACAAAGGTGGAGCGCCCGAAGTCCTCGGCGTGCTTCGGACGGCGCAGGTATCCCCGCCGGGAGAGGATGCGGCCGACCTCCAACGCCGTCTGTCCGGCGGAGGAGATCAGGCGCACCTCCGGACCCAGCAGGCGGTTGATGGTCGCGGAGATCAGAGGGTAGTGCGTGCAACCCAGGATCACGGCGTCCACCCCCCGCTCCTTGAAGGTCCCCAGATACTCCCGCGCGGGCGCCTCCAGCTCCGGTCCCTCCACGATCCCCTTCTCTATCAGGGGGACGAAGGCCGGAGCGGCCTGCTCACAGACCTCTATCCCCGCGTCCAGGTAGTGGACCGCCCTGGCGTACGCCCGGCTCTTCACGGTCCCTTCCGTCGCCAGCACCCCAACGTGGCGGGTCCGGGTGTCAAGCACCGCAGCCCGCGCTCCCGGCTCTATGACCCCTATGATCGGGACTTCGAACCGCTCTTGCGACGCCTTGAGCGCCGCCGCGGTCGCCGTGTTGCACGCGACCACCACCAGCTTCACGTTCAGGCTGGTCAGGTACTCGATGATCTCGAAGGCGAACCCCCGGACCTCCGAGAGGTCCCGCACCCCATACGGCACCCGGGCCGTGTCGCCGAAGTAGATCGTGTGCTCGAAGGGCAACCGGTCGCGGACCTCCGCGAGAACCGTCAGCCCACCCACCCCAGAATCGAAGACGCCTATGGGACGAGGATCACTCACGACGCCCGATTATACTCCTCGAACGACGCCATATGCTGCCACCCGCAGGCCTTTCCCCGAAGATAAAACTCGCACGTAACCGGTATCTCGAACGCGTTTAGCGAGCTACTCAGGTAGAGACCCGGCAACTCGGCGCGGGTCCGGCCCTTCAGTGAACCGGGCCAGGAAAAGGAGAGACCCCGGGAGGCAGAAGCCGTCCGGGGTCTCGTAGTGGAGGCGGCGGGAATTGAACCCGCGTCCGCGAGCGCGTCGTCCGTGAGATTGTACGAGCGTCGCACCCGGTTTGTTTTCGCCGGACTCTGCGAACCGGGGCGTCGCAGAGCGGCTAGCCCGTTGCGTTTCCCTCAAGAGCCCCGGGACCAGGACTCAGGAGGTGGAGCCTACTAAGCGACGCCGGACACCGGGTCGTAGGCTACCCGGGCCGACGAGCCACCTTTAGTTAGGCGGCCACCAACTCTCTATCATTGGCGTGTGTGTTTTGGTACCGGCGTTTTACGAGTCTCCAGTAAACTCGGCTCGTCTCACAGGACGCTGACCACTCCCGTCGAAGCCAGTGCGCCCCCTTGTCTACGTACGTATTTTACCACCCGGCGGACCCGCTTCAAGACCCGGCGGTCAGACCCGGGACCGCTCCTTGATAGCCCTCTCGGCTTCGCGCTGGACCGTCTTGCGGGCGATGTCGCGCCGCTTGTCGTACTCTCTCTTGCGGCTGGCGACGGCGAGGTCGAGCTTTATCTTGCCGTTCTTGAGGTAGAGCTTGAGCGGTATCAGGGTCTTCCCATCCTCCTGGCTCTTACCCGCCAGACGAGCTATCTCCCGCTTGTGAAGGAGCAGCTTGCGGTCGCGGGTGGGGTGCTGGTGGATGTGGGTGGCGTTCTCGTACGGCGAGACGTGGGCGCCCAGCAGGAATACCTCCCCGTCCCGGACCCGGGCGTAGCTCTCCTTGAGGTTCGCGCGTCCGGCCCGTATGGACTTGACCTCGGGGCCGGTCAACTCTATGCCCGCCTCGTAGGTCTCCTCTATGCTGAAGTCGTGGAACGCCTTCTTGTTCTGTGAGAGGGTCTTCATATACGCTTCACCACCCTTAGCTCGGCCCGCTGCATGAGCGGCAGCACGTCCAGAAGCTCGACCAGGACCCGGTCCCCGACCCTGTAAGACGAGCCGATGGCCTCGTTGGAGAGTACCACGCCGCTCGGCTCCAGCTCCCACCACCCGGGCAGCTTGCTCACGTGCACCAGGCCCGTCGCCCCGGTCTCGAGCTCCACGAAGAGCCCGAAGGAGGCCGTGCTCACGACCATACCCTCCAACTCGTCGCCGACGCGATCCTGCATCAACCACATAAGAGTATAGCTGTCCGCGGTCCGCTCGCAGATGGCGCTCCTGTACTCCCGCTCGGAGATATCGTGCGCCACCTCGCTCGTATCCTCCGGCGCTTCGTCGCCCAGGAGCGCCCGGTGGACCAGCACGTCGGCGTAGCGCCGGATCGGGGAGGTGAAGTGCGCGTAGTCCTCCAGCGCGAGCCCGAAGTGCCCCGTGTCCGCCGCCGAGTAGAACGCCCGCGGTATGGAACGCAGTATGAGGTAGCTGACCACGTCGGACTTGGCCTTTGCGGCTATATCCCCGAGGGTCTCCGGCGTCGGCTCTACCTGGATGCCGATGGCCGCGAGGCGCTGACCCAGGGTCTCCAGGTCCTCGAAGTCCGGCTCCTCGTGAACCCGGAAGACCCCCCCGTTGCGGCCCCGCAGCAGCTTCGCTACCGCCTCGTTGGTGAGGACCATGAGCTCCTCTATCAGCTCGCGGGCCGGGCTCGAGCGCCGCACCCGCGAGCCGGTAGGAAAGCTCTCCTCGTCCAGCTCGTACTCCGGCTCCTTGCCCCCGAGCTCTAGCTTCCCCCGCACCGCCGCCCGGGTCTTGAGCTTCCTCGAAAGCTCGTAGGCAGCCTCTACCACGGGAGCCTGATCTAGGTCTCCCTCTTCCCGCAGGAAGGCGTCTACCCCATCGTAGGTGAGGCGGGCGTCGCTCAGGATCGTGCTGCGGTACACCCGGCTGCTCCTGGTCTCCCCGGTCTCGCCGACCTCCATCTCCACCGTCACGGCGGCCCGCTCCACACCCGGCCTCAGGGAGCACACCCCGTTCGAGAGCCGCTCGGGCAACATCGGCGCCACGGTCCCCGGAAGGTAGACGGAGTTGCCCCGGCGCGCAGCCTCCCGGTCAAGGAGGCTCCCCGGCTCCACGTAGTGCGTGACGTCCGCGATGTGTACCCAGACCCGGTAGCCGCCCCCCTCGCCGCGCTCCACTGTGATGGCGTCGTCGAAGTCCTTTGCGTCGGCCCCGTCCACGGTCACGGTCGGCAGGTGCCGCAGGTCCCTGCGCTCCGGTCCCTCCGTCGGGTCCCTCTCCGCGACCCTCTTAGCCTCCTCCTCGACACGCTTGGAGAACCGGCGCGAGGTATCCACGGAAGCGAAGAGCGCGTCGTAGACGTTGCGCGGGTCCTTCGAAGACCCCAGCACCCGCGTTACCTCGCCCCGCAGGGAACGGGCCTTCTCCTTGACGCTCACGATCACCAGGTCCCCGGCCTCGGCTCCGCGGCGGAGCTTGCGCGCCACGAGCACCGGCCGCCGCTCCTCGACGAAGATCGGCTCGGCCACGGAGTACTTGCCCCGCCGGACCAGAAGCGCCGGCAGGATCACGGCCGCAGCCCGGTTGTCTGGCCCACACGCATCACCTGAGTCTATCATGGCCCCCCGCCCGCTCTTACGCAGTGTACGCGGTGAGCGCTACCGCTCCTCCCCGGGCCGGTCAGCCGTCCAGGGGCAGGCTCGCGGCCTCTCCGGAGAGCACGACGCGACCCTGCAGGGCTCTTAGGCCCGTGATCTCACCGTCGAACGGCAGCTCTTCCGTAGGATATACGAACTCCGTGCCGCCGAGGAGCCGGTCCGTGATGCCGCCCGGCAACGGAACGCCGAAGGTAGCTACGTCCTGCGGCTCAAAGGTTATGCTCCCGTCCCTGACGCCCGGCTCCCCCGCCACGGAGACCGGCACTTCGGCACCGAGGACCTCCACGCCGGTCCGCAGGAGCAACCGGTCCTCCGCAAGCTCCACGCCCTTCACGGGAAACGCCTCTATCCGGGAGCCGGCTATCCGGGCCAGCTCGTCCTCGGAGAGCTCGGCCCGGACCCCGCCGGAGAGCGGCTCCCGGGTCCGCAGCTCCCCGGCGGAGAGGCTCTCCAGCGGGTCCACCTCGAGAGGGTCGAGGTCCACGGTGAACCTCTCGGGCCGGACCCCGGCGAACATCGGCTCCTGCAACTCCACCCGTCCACCCGAGAACTCTCCCAGGAGGATCCGCGGCGGGGGCTCGCTCCGGAGAGAGACCTCCGGCTCCTCGGAGAGGTCGAGGCCGTCCTGCAGGCTCCGGGCCGTGGCACCCTCCACGAGCGGCGGCAGGAAAGTGTAGCTACCGACGAGGAGCCCGGCGAGCAGGAGGACTACCGCCGCGAGAGCTGCCCCAAGGAGGCGGAGCACGGCGCGCAGGAGACCCTAGGCCGCGGCCCGGTGCTTCAGGTAGGCGTAGATAAAGTCGTCTATAGCACCGTCGAGCGTCCGGTCTACGTCCGAGGTCTGCTCGTCGGTGCGCAGGTCCTTTATGAGCTTGTAGGGGTGGAGGACGTAGGAGCGGATCTGGGAGCCGAACCCAATGTCCGCCTTCTCGCCCGACTGCGCCGCTATCTCCCGCTCGCGCTTCTCCTCTTCGAGCTCGAAGAGCCGGGCCCGCAAGACCCGCATCGCGACCTCCCGGTTCTGGTGCTGGCTCCGCTCGTTCT
>JACCZN010000288.1 GCA_013695915.1 Rubrobacter sp. | reverse complement strand
GGGTTTGCACGAGCTTTCTATAGCCGAGTCGGTAGTCCGGATCGCTCGCAACCAGGCGGACGGACGGCGGGTCGTGAAGGTACAGATGAAGGTCGGCCATCTGCGCCAGGTCGTACCTTCCGCTCTGGCCTTTAGTTTCGAGTTGGTGGCGGAAGGGACGCCGGTAGAGGGTGCCGAGCTTGAGATGGAGGAGGTCCCGGCAGCCGGGTTATGTCGGGAGTGCGGAGCGGAGAGCGAGCTCAGGAGCTTCCCTTTGCAGTGTCGGGCGTGCGAAGGCTCCGAGTTGAAGATCCTCTGTGGAGAAGAGTTGCTGGTGGAGTCCCTGGAGTTAGAGGAGGCGTAATGCATCGCACGGCGGTAAAGAAGGTTGTCCGGGAGAACGTCCTGGACGCCAACGACGCGCTTGCGCAGGCTAACCGGACCCGGTTCGACCGAGCCGGGACCTACGTGATCAACATGATGAGCTCTCCGGGAGCGGGAAAGACGGCGCTGCTGGAGCGTACGCTGGAGCGGTTGTGCACAGAGCTGCGGCTGGGCATCCTCGAAGGCGACGTACAGACTACCCTGGACGCGGACCGGCTGGCCCGCTTCCACATCCCGCTGGTTCAGGTCAACACGGACCCTGGCTTCGGCGGAGAGTGCCACCTGGACGCCAACATGGTCCACTCGGGGCTCCCGGAGCTTCCTCTCGACGAGATAGACCTCCTGATCATCGAGAACGTCGGTAACCTGGTGTGCCCGGCGGAGTTCAAGGTCGGGGAGGACGTCCGGGTCATGGTCTACTCCATCACGGAAGGAGAGGAGAAGCCGCTGAAGTACCCGCTGATGTTCCGCTCGGCGGACTTGGTACTGGTGAACAAGGTGGACCTGCTGGAGCACCTGGACTTCGATATGCAACAGTTCCTGGGGCATCTGGAGGCGGTCAACCCGGGCGTCCGGCATATCCTCACCAGCGCCCGCACGGGACAGGGCGTCGAGGAATGGTGTGCCTGGCTACAGCAGCGCCTCCCGCCCCGGCTCCGGGAGTAAGCCGGCGAAGAGTACGGAGCTCTCCGAGCACGCCCCGGTACAGACCAACTCACAAAGTGTGGGCCGACTTTCCGCACCCTCCGCGCAAAGATTCGGACTTTCTGCCCGATTAATGTAGCTTATCTGGCTTCGTTTCAGTCAGATCGTATAAAGTCATAGACCAACTCAAGGAACGCTGCCAGGTTAGGAGAAGGATTATCGCGTCTCCAAGCCACAACCAATTCTAGCTCTGGAGTTGGCTCCACAAGAGGTCTAAAGACCAGGACGCTGTTCTTCGGTAGCGGATCTGGAGGTGGAGCTACTATGGCTATACCTGTGCCGGCGGCCACCTGTCTATACGTGGTCGCACCGGAATACAATTGCGCGTCTTCCTTTTGGATGGTGTAAGGGTTGAAGCCAGCCTCTTTGCAGCAAGACGTTACGTAATCGTAACTGTCTGGATCCAACCGGCTAGAGAACAAGATGAGCGTTTCATCCCGCAATTCCCACATCGGCACCTGCTGCCACGCAGCCAGAGGATGGTTCGCGGGCAATGCGGCCATGAGCCCTATCGTCAGGACGTGCTCTCTTTCCAGTACCCCCTCGTCCACCGGGGACAAAACGAATCCTGCGTCCAGGGAGCCTGCCACGAGTTCGGGTATCTGTTGACGCGTATGCTGCAACGTGTGTACCTCGTGCTCTTCTAGCTCCACATCCGGAGCATGCTTCTTAAAGTCCTCCAGGATACTCACGGCAGGAGTGCGGTTTATGTACTCTGGAAAGCTCACTCTGAGTTGATTGCGCCCGAGACCACTTATCTGGTGTGTGGCGCGGACGCTTTGATCTACGTGTACAAGGGCATGTCGGATGCCCGGGAGTAGAGTCTCACCAGCCTGCGTCAATTCCACACTGCGTCTGTCGCGACGGAACAGAGCAACGCCGATCTCTCGCTCCAGCCTGCGAATTTGCTGGCTCAAGGCTGGCTGGGACAGGTACATCTTGCTGGCCGCACGACTGAAGCTAAGTTCTTCCGCTACCGCTACGAAGCACCTAAGCCGTCTAAGTTCCACAATGCAGTCCGATCACAGATTGCAAGTTTCAGTAGCTTCTACTGTACCGCGTTGCCACATACTCGGTGGGGTGCAAAGCGCCTCGACCCGCGCCCTCGGATAACTGATGCCGTCAAATCGACCCGCAGTAACTTGGAGCGGCGCAGGTCCCCACACGGGCAGCGACAGCTAACGCTCGATTGTAATGGAGCGCCCTGCCTGCTCCGGGCGGGGCAGGCTGTCGTGGGCCTCCTTGATCTTTTGCAAACGCGCTGCCACCTCCTCCGGAAACGGCGCCGAGCGCGGCCCTGTCGTGTCCACATGGAGTAGCATGAACTCCCCGGTGGCGAGCAGGGCTCTATTTCCAGCGTGGTACATCGCGTGGAAGACCTGTACGCGCTTGTGGTCTACCTCTAAAAGCTGGGTCGTTACGAGTAGGGGCTCTGCCTCACAGGCCTCCCGACGGTAGCTGACGTGAGCCTCCAGCGTGTAGAGTGATCTCCCACTACGGTCGCGGTAGTCGGCGTCCATGCCGATGCAATCGAGTAGAGCGTCCGTAGTGTGGCCGAAGACCAGCACGTAGAACGCCTCGCTCATGTGCCCGTTGTAGTCCACCCATTCAGGGCGGACCTCTGTCTCGTACAGGCGTAATGGGGTCTCAAAGGAGGTCTCAGCCGACGCCATTCTCACCCGCGCTCCCATCTTCGTTGTCGGGCCAGTACTCGCTCACCAGCTCCAGAAGCCGGATCAGGAACTCATCGCGGCGGCGCTCTAGCTCGGCGGTCGAGCGCCCGGCGGCCTGCGAGGCGGTGCCTTCGACCATCCGCTCGCTCAGCTCGTCGGTGAGCTCCGGGGCTTCCAGCTTGGTCCAGGGCAGCTTCAGCGCCGGGCCGAACTGCTCCAGCATGTGGGACATGCCTTGCTCACCACCGGCCATGTGGAAGGTGAGGTTGACCCCCATCAGCGCCCACCTCAGGCCAGGTCCGTAGACGATCGCGTCGTCGAGCTCCCCGGTGGTGGCAATCCCCTCCGCAACCAGGTGGAGGTTCTCGCGCCACAGGGCCTCCTGGAGCCGGTCGGAGATGTGGCCCTCGATCTCCTTCCGCACGTGCAGCGGCTTCATGCCGAGGGACCGGTAGAAGCGCGTCGCGCTCTGGATCGTCTCCGGCGAGGTGCGCTCTCCGCCGACTACCTCCACCAAGGGCAGCAGGTACACCGGGTTGAAGGGGTGCCCTACCACCACCCGCCCGGGATGCCGGCACTCAGACTGCAGGCTCGTAGGCATAAACCCGGAGGTACTGGAGGCGATGACGGCCTCCGGGCGGGCCGCGCCGTCCACCCGCGCCAGAAGCTCCCGCTTGAGCTCCTCCCGCTCGGGGGCGCTCTCCTGCACGAAGTCAACCTCCGAGACCGCCTCCTCCAGCTCCGGTGTGAAGTGGAGCTTCTCGATGCTCGCTCCAGGGCTCAGACCAACGCGCTCCAGAGCCGGCCAGGCGTTCTCGACGGTCGCTCTCAGCCTTTTCTCCGCTCCCTGCGCGGGGTCTGTCGCAACCACCTCGAGCCCGGCCGCGAGGCACCGCGCCGCCCATCCGCCTCCGATCACTCCCGCGCCTACCACGCACACCCGGCGCACGTTGTCCTGCAGCGTATTAGACATGCGCTTGATTCCTCCAGGTTCCCATTCGGTGTCCTGTCAAGAGCCCTGGGCCAGTTACATTGGCGCTTATACGCGCGCCTTCAGGCCCAGCTTATCGCGCGCCTCTGACGCAGAGAGCACCCTTGCGCCCAGGGCCTCCACGATCCCGACGGCCTTCTCCACGAGCTGGCCGTTGCTGGCGAGGACACCCTTCTCGAGGTAGAGGTTGTCCTCCAGGCCTACCCGCACGTGACCGCCGAGAAGCACCGACTGCGCCGCCATGGACATCTGCTCGCGCCCGACGCCGAACGCCGCCCAGTGAGCGCCCTCGGGAAGCATGTTGCGCATCGCGAGCATACTCTCCGGGTTCGCCTCTGCGGCCCATGGTATACCCAGACATAGCTGAAAGAATGGAGGGTCGTCTACGAGGCCATCCTCGATGAGCTGCCTGGCGAGCCAGATATGGCCTAGATCGAAGCACTCCAGCTCGGGCTTGACCCCGGCTTCCTGGATGAGACTGGCCTGCCGGCGGACCCAGTTCTCCGCGTTCAGATAGACGAAGTCGGCGAAGTTGTAAGATCCACAGTCGAGGCTGCAGATCTCGGGCAGTAGCTCCCCTACGTGGGCGTGGCGCTCTTCGGGAGTCTGCACATCGGTCCCGGGGGCTCCTACACCGGGGTTATCGTCGTCGGGGAAGAAGTCGCCACCGCCCCCGGCGGTAAGGTTTATGATCACGTCGGTGTCGTACTCGCGGATGCGCTCCACCACCTCCTTGAACAGCGCCGGGTCGTTGGTGCCCTCGCCGGTCCGTGGGTCGCGGACGTGGAGGTGGGCCACCGCCGCTCCGGCTTTGGCCGCTTCGATGGCGGCCCGCGAGATCTGCTCCGGCGTGACCGGCACGCCGGGATGTTTGCCTACGGTGTCTCCCGCCCCGGTGACGGCGCAACTGACGATTACCTCTCTGTTCATCTCAACCCCTTGTAGGAAATGTATACCCGATGCGCTACCTCCCCCGCCACTCGGGTCGACGCCCCTCCGCGAAGGCCCTGGGGCCTTCGCGGGCGTCTTCTGACGCCAGCATCCGCTGATACGTGGAGAGCCCGCCGCTTCTGAGAGTGGTATAGGCGTCCTCTAGCCCCAGATGCTCGGTGGAGCGCAGTACCTCCTTTACCGCGGAGACCGCGAGTGGCGCGGCTTCCGAAATCTGCTCTGCCAGAGAGAGTGCAGTCGCCATCAGCTCGGACGCCGGGACCACGGAGTTGACGAGCCCCCAGCTTGCGGC
>JACCZN010000259.1 GCA_013695915.1 Rubrobacter sp. | reverse complement strand
GATTGTATGTCAAACGGGGTCGGAGACAGGATCCGGCTCCGCACCGTATATGTTGAACTTCCTGCAAATCCTTGCTTTCTTCAGTAGGGGCGGTGGGACTCGAACCCACACTGTGCGGATTTTAAGTCCGCTGCCTCTGCCGATTGGGCTACGCCCCCGGGAGGCTCAGAGTATAGCAGTCGGTAGGATGGGCCGGTCTCTACGGATGCGTCGCGGGCCGGCACTCGGGGTCGTCGTACGGGCGTTCGAGGCGGGCCAGGGTCCACCCGGCGACGGGGTTGGGGAGGGCTCCGGAGAGGTGGAGGGCGGTGAAGGCGTGGAGACACTTTACGTAGCCGCCTTCCCGGACCCCGGCTACGCGGGTGCCGTAGCGCGCGCGGTGGAGGGCGTGGACCCTCTCTACACCTTCCTCGCCGACGGCTTCCTGGGCCTCCCTCACGCCGCCGGAGGACTCGATGCGGGCGATGGCCCTGTCGAGGGAGGGGCAGGTTACCCAGAACGTCGTGGGCATCTGCGGGCTCCGCTCGTTCTCTATGACGCTCGGACGTCCCGCCGGGCACCGGGCGGCGACCCGGAAGGGACGGGGCTCGCGGCCGAGCTGGGCTGCGACGGCTTCGTGGTCTCTAGGGTCCGTCGCCGCTGCTCCGCTCCTCGGGCACCACGTAGACCTCTTCGCCGGGGAGGACCATGCCGTAGCGCTCCCGGGCGGCGCGCTCTATACCCTCGGGCGTCTGTAGCTCCTCGACGGAGCGCTCCTGGCGGGCGTTCTCGGACTCCAGCTCTTCGATGTCCTCTTCGAGAACGGAGATCTGGCCGCGGCTCTCGGAGATCTGCTGCAGGGGCGCAACGTAGGAGGCCAGGAGCAGCCCTATAAAGACCGCGTAGAGCACCACGACTACCGGACGGAGGTTGCTGTGGTCTCTGCGCCTCAGCGGTCTTCCCCGACGGTATAGACCTGGAGCAGGTTGGTCGAGCCGGGCGTGGCGCTCATTATGCCGCCGGTCAGGATCAACTGGTCGCCCTCCTTTATCTGGCCGTCCCGCTCGGCGGACTCGACGGCCGTCCTGAAGCGCTCCTCCATCGAGCCCGCCTGCTCCCCGCCGATGGCCGTGACGCCCCACACGAGCGCCAGCATCCTTACGGTCTCCTCCTCGGGGCTCACGGCGAGCACCCGGTTCGGCGGCCGGAACCGCGCCACCCGGATGCAGGAGAGGCCGCTCTGGGTAGAGGTGAGGATCGCCTCGACATCCAGCACCTCCGCGAGCTCGCAGGCGGCGTGGGTGAGGGCGTCGTAGCGGTCGCCCCGGCCCCAGGCCGTGGAGGCGCTTATGTCCTGGCCGTAATCTATATCCGCCTCCGCCGCCTCGCAGATGCGGTCCATCTCCCGCACGCTCTGTAGCGGGTAGCGGCCCACGGCCGTCTCGCCGGAGAGCATCACCGCGTCGGTCCGGTCATAGATGGCGTTCGCCACGTCGGAGACCTCGGCCCGGGTCGGGCGGGGATTCCGGATCATGGAGTCGAGCATCTGGGTGGCGACGATGACCGGCTTGCCGAGCCTCCGGGAGCGGGCGACTATCCGCTTCTGCTGGATGGGAACCCTCTCGGCGGAGAGCTCGACGGCGAGGTCGCCGCGGGCCACCATTATGCCGTCGGAGGCCTGGAGGATGCCCTCGATGTCGTCTATGGCCTCGTGCTTCTCTATCTTGGCGATCAGGGGGGGAGTGTGCAAGGAGCCCTGACCGCTGCTGAACTCCTTTATGCGCTCCTTTATCTCGCGGACCTCGTCTCCGGAGCGGACGAAGGAGGCCGCGATCCAGTCCGGCTTCAGCTCCTGGACGCCGAAGCGCAGGTCCTCGAGGTCCTTCGGGGTGAGGCCTTTTATGGAGAGCGAGGAGTCCGGGAAGTTCAGGCCCTTGTGGGAGGAGATCTCACCTCCGTCCACCACGAGGCAGGAGAGCTCCCCGTTCTCGACCGCCTCTATCTTCAGCTCCAGGAGGCCGTCGTCTATCAGGATGCGGTCTCCGGGCTCGACGTCGCCGACTATGCCCTCGTAGGAGGTCGGGAGCCGGCTGGCGTCGCCGAGGAAGTCCCCCGGCGCGATGGAGACGCGGTTCCCCGTAACGAGCTCCGTGCCGCCGACCACCTCTCCGACCCGGATCTTCGGCCCCTGTATGTCCTGCAGGATTGCCACGTTGCGCCCGAGCTCCTTTGCAGCCTGCCGGACCGTGTGGGCGTTCTTTGCGTGCGTGTCGTGACCGCCGTGGCTGAAGTTCAGCCGCGCCACGTCCACCCCGAACCGGACGAGCTCCCGGATCATCTCCTCCGAGGAGGTCGCGGGACCGAGGGTGGTGACTATCTTCGTGCGGCGCACGGCGGTTACCGCCCCTGACGCGGGTTGAACGCCGACCGGCCCGGGTAGTGGGCGGCGCCCCCGAGGGCCTCCTCTATGCGGAGGAGCTGGTTGTACTTCGCTACCCGCTCGCCCCGGGCGGGCGCGCCGGTCTTTATCTGCCCGGCGTTCGTGGCGACCGCGAGGTCCGCTATGGTCGCGTCCTCGGTCTCGCCGCTGCGGTGGCTGACCATCGTCGTGTATCCGGACTTCTGCGCCAGGCTTATGGTCTCGAAGGTCTCGGTGAGCGTGCCGATCTGGTTTACCTTGACCAGTATGGAGTTCCCGACGCCCTCGTCGATGCCCCGCGAGAGGATCTCCTTGTTGGTGACGAAGAGGTCGTCCCCGACGAGCTGCACCTTCTCGCCGAGCTCCCGCGTGATCATGGCCCACCCCTCCCAGTCGTCCTCTGCGAGGCCATCCTCTATGGAGAGTATGGGATACTCCCCGGCGAGCCGGACGTAGTAGGCGACCATCTCTTCGCGCGAGAGCCTCTTGCCCTCACCCTTCAGGTTGTACGTACCGTCCTCGTAGAACTCGGAGGCCGCCGGGTCGAGAGCGAAGCAGATCTGGTCCCCGAGAGAGTAACCGCTGCGCTCGATGGCCTCGGCCATCAGGGCGAGCGCCGCGCCGTTGTCCTCGAGGTCCGGCGCGAAACCGCCCTCGTCCCCGATGCCCCCGGAGAGCCCCTTCTCCGCGAGCAGCTTCTTGAGGTCCTGGTAGACCTCGGCGACCGACCGGAGGGCTTCGGAATAGGTCTCGAAGCCCACGGGCACTATCATGAACTCCTGGAAGTCCACGTTGTTTGCGGCGTGCTCCCCACCGTTGAGGATGTTGGCGCAGGGCACCGGCAGCGTGTACGCCCCCGCGCCCCCGAGGTAGCGGAAGAGCTGGAGCCCGGCGGACTCCGCCGCGGCCTTGGCCGCCGCCAGGGAGACCCCGAGCAGCGCGTTCGCCCCGAGGCGGCTCTTGTTCTCCGTGCCGTCGGCCTCGATCATGGCGAGGTCCAGCGTCCGCTGGTCCGTGACGTCCATCCCCAGGAGGACCCCGGTGAGCTCGGAGCCCACGTTGTCCGCGGCCCCGAGGACGCCCTTGCCCCCGTAGCGCCCCTTGTCGCCGTCCCGGAGCTCGACGGCCTCGTTCTGACCGGTCGAGGCCCCGGAGGGCACGGAGGCCCGGCCTGCGTACCCGCTCGCCGTGGCGAGCTCCACCTCTACGGTAGGGTTCCCCCTGGAGTCCAATATCTCCCGCCCGTGAACGGCGACGATTTCCGTCATTTAGCAGCGATCCTCCCTGGCCCCCGGAGAGCCTACCGTTGTACAACCGGTACTCTAACCCTTCAGGGTGCCGTTCCGCTACCGCTGTCGGCTCTCGGAGCTACTCTTCGGGCTCCGGCTCTCCTTCAGGCTCCGGCTCGGGTTCCCCTTCGGGCTCGGGTTGGCCCTCGGGCGGTGCGACCCCGGGGTCCTCGGGCTGGTCCTCGGGGTCGTAGCCCTCCAGATACTCGACGTTGCGCTCTTCGCGCTCCTCCTCGAGCCAGCCCTGGAACGCCTCGCCCTGCTCCTGCTGGGCGAGCTGCTGCTCTATCTCCGGCGCTACGTCCTCGAGCGGCTGCTCTTCCTCCGGCTGTATCTCGTTGAGCTCTATGAGGTGGAAGCCGAACTCGGTCTCTACCGGACCGACGAGGTCGCCCTCCTCGGCCCCGAAGAGCGCCTCGTCGAACTCCGGCGCGGTCTCGCCCTCCCCGAGACAGCCGAGGTCTCCGCCCTGCTCCGCGCTGCCGGGGTCCTGGGAGTTCTCCTCGGCGAGCGCCGCGAAGTCCCCGCCGTCCTCTATCTCCTGCTGGACGTCCTCGGCCTCTCCCTCGGCGTCCGGCGGGAAGAGTATGTGCCGGGCGCAGCGCTGCTCGGGGGTGGTGTACTGGGCCTCGCGGTTCTCCTCGTAGTACTCCTCTACGTCTTCATCGGTCGGACCGGCATCCCCTACGACCTCCTCCTGCACCTTCTGTACGGGCAGGTTCTCCTGGATGTCCTCCCGGAGTTGCTCCTCGGTGAACCCGGCCTGCTCCAGCGCCTGCTGGAAGGCCTCCTCCTCGTTGACGTCCTCCCCGGAAGCCGCGGCCTGCTCTCCGACCTGGGCCCGGATCTCATCCAACTCCTCCTCGACCTCCTCATCGGAGACCGTTATGCCGTTCTCCTCGGCGTAGGCCTTGGCGATCTCGGTGTCCACGAGCTGCGGGACGACCTGGGCCTGGAGCTGCTCGTACTGCGGGGTGCCTGGCTCGGGGGCCTCCGCTCCGGCCCCTTCGGCGCCCGCGATGGTCTCGACCTGCTCGTCGACCTGTCCCTGAGTGACCTCACCACCGTCGAACGTGGCGACCTTCTGAGCCCCGGAGTCCACGCTCCCGCTCGGCTCCGCCGGCGAGCAGCCAACGACGAAGAGAGCGGTTACCACCGCGAGACCGAGCGCGTACCGAACCCTCACAGGAAAACGCTGCATCAATTTAGAAGAGTCCTAACCTTCGTGGTCCACCGCGCGAGCGCGCTTGCGCGAGCGCGCGTACCGTCTGACCGTAACAGCCCGCGATTATAGCACGGTGCCGTCGAGCGCCCGGAGCGCCTTTTCAGCCAGCTCCAGCGGCGGCTCGTGGTCCCCGGCGAGGCGGACGGCGACGCGCCCCTCCCTGGTAGTAACCGTGCCCCCTACGGCCCGGCGGAGCGCGGCGGGGGTGGCGGGACCGGCGCGCGGGCCGGTAAAGCTCAGGGTACTCGAGCGGAAGGAGACCGCCGTCGCGCCGACCTCCCGCGCCAGCAGCTTGACCCGCGAGAGGCCGAGCAGGTTCCGGGCGGTCTGTGGCAGCGGCCCGAAGCGGTCGGTAAGCTCCTCGGCGAGGTCGTCGGCCTCCGCCAGCGAGCGGGCCCCCGAGGCCCGGCGGTAGAGCTCTACCCGCTCGATCTCGTCCCGCACGTACTCGGGCGGCAGGTAGGCGTCTAGTGGAAGCTCCACAAGGACGGGCCGGGGCTCCTCGCCCTCGACGGGCTCGCCCTTTGCGAGGGCGACCGCCTCTTCCAGGAGCCGCAGGTACATCTCGAACCCGACCGCCGCTATGTGCCCGGACTGCTCCGAGCCGAGCAGGTTCCCAGCGCCCCGGATCTCGAGGTCCCGCATGGCGACCGCGAACCCGCTGCCGAGCTCCGTGAAGTCCATGAGGGCCTCTAGCCTCTTCTGAGACTCGGGCGTCGCCCCGAGCGGCGCGAAGAGGTACGAGTACGCCTGCTCGGTGGAGCGCCCGATCCTGCCTCGTAGCTGGTAGAGCTGGGAGAGCCCCATCATGTCCGCCCGGTCCACGATGAGCGTGTTCGCCGTGGCAACGTCCAGCCCGCTCTCGACTATCGTGGTGGTTACGAGCACGTCGGCCTCGCGCCCGAGGAAGCTCCGCATGACACCCTCCAGAGCCCGCTCGGGCATCTGGCCGTGGGCCGTCACGAACCGCACCCCCGGCAGTAGCGACTGCAACCGCTCCGCCGTGTCGTCTATGCTCTCGACGCGGTTGTGTACGAAGAAGACCTGCCCGCCACGCGAGACCTCCCGCTCGATGGACCGCCGCACGAGCTCCTCCTCGTAGGGGCCCACGTGGGTCAGGATGCTCCGGCGGCCCGCGGGCGGCGTCTCTATGATGCTGATCTCCCTCAGAGACGCCAGCCCCATCTGCATCGTGCGCGGTATGGGCGTCGCCGTGAGGGTCAGCACGTCCACGGAGGCCCGGAACTCCTTGAGCCGCTCCTTGTGGCGCACGCCGAACCGCTGCTCCTCGTCCACCACGATCAGGCCGAGGTCCTTCGGCGCCACCTCCGCGCCGAGCAGGGAGTGAGTCCCGATCAGGACGTCTATCTCTCCGGCGGCGAAGTCCCTCAGGAGCTTCTTGCGCTCCTTTGCGCTGGAGAACCGGGAGATGCTCTCGACCCTCACAGCGAAGCCGCCCAGCCGCTCCTCGAAGGTGCGGCGGTGCTGGTCCACGAGGATGGTGGTCGGCGCGAGCATCATCACCTGCTTGTCGGCGACAACGGCCTTGAACGCCGCCCGCACCGCCACCTCGGTCTTCCCGAAGCCCACGTCGCCGCAGACGAGCCGGTCCATCGGGTGCGGCTCCTGCATGTCGGCCTTGGTGGCCGCGATAGCCGCCTCCTGGTCGGGGGTCTCCTGGTAAAGGAAGCTCTCCTCGAGCTCCCGCTCCCACTCGGAGTCCTCCGGGAAGGCGAAGCCCTCGGCGGATGCCCGCTGGGCGTGGAGTTGCAACAGCTCCCCGGCCATGGCCTTTACGCGGCTGCGGACCTTGTCCGTGACCCGCGCCCAACTCGCCCCGCCGAGCTTGTCCAGGCGCGTGCCCTCGCCACCGATGTACTTGTGCAGGAGCTCCATCTGCTCGTAGGGGACGAAGAGGTTGTCCCCGTCCTTGTAGCTGACCTGCATGTAGTCCCGGGTAGAGCCGAGAGCCTCCCGGGCCACGAGGCCCTCGAAGCGCCCGATACCCTGCGCGGCGTGAACGACGAGGTCCCCGGTCTTGAGGTCCGCGAACGACGCCAGCGGCCGCCCACCCGCGCCGCCTCGCGAGCCGCGTCCCGCCCTGCGGCGGCCGTAGAGGTCTTCCCGGCGCAGGACCGCGATGCCGCCCTCGGCATAGGTGAAGCCCTCCTCGACCTCCCCCGGCACCGCGTAGAGCCCGGCGGGCAGGTCCGCGTCCACGCGGGAGGACTCCCGGATGCGGCGCCCGGTCTCCTCGAAGGCGTAGACCGTCCTGCGGGCCTCCCCGCCGGAGCCGCAGGCGAGAAAGACCGCGAGCCCCTCCCCCACCAGCCCGTCGAGCCTCCGCCCGGCCTCCCTTATCGTCTCGGAGAAGGCGGTCACCGGCGGAGCGGAGACTACCTCCCCCTCCTCTCCACCCGTGAACTCCACGTCCGGCTCCGGCCCGGGACGCCGGTCGTAGAGGTCGAGCACCACGCCGTCGAGATCCTCGTCGAGGTCCTCCGACGGTCCCTCCCGCCAGAGCTCCGCGCCGGGCAGCCGCTCGGAGAGTAGCTCCCGGGGGGAGGCCGGGTCGAGGTCCAGGAGGAGCCGGTCGAGGCCCGGCACGCGGACGCCCCGCCGGGCCTCTTCGACCCACTCCTCGCTACCGAGTGCCAGCCGGGAGAGGTCGCCCTCGCGGGCGGCGTAGACAGTCACGGCCTCCAGCTCGCGCACGACGCGCTGGGTCGCCAGAGAGACCGCCCGGACGCTCTCGACCTCGTCGCCCCACCACTCGACGCGGATGGGCGACCGGCGGGTGCTCGGGAAGATGTCCACGATGCCACCGCGCACGGCGATTTCGCCCGGGCGCGAGACGCGATCCACCCGCTCGTAGCCCAGATAAGAGAGCCGCTCCAGCGTGGTGTCGAGCCCGATCTCACGCTGACCGGATAGCGCGAGCGGCTCGTGGAGGGGCGTCCTCTCCGAATAGGCGAGAGGTCCCGCGACGACGAGCCGGGCCTCCGCAAGCGCGTGCAGCGCCCGCTGCCGCCGCCCGATGCGGGCTACCGGCGGGTCGAAGACGTCCCCATAGGCGACACCCCTGGACGGCAGGTGCACTACCGGTTCATCGGTGAAGCTCCGGGCATCGCGGGCGTAGCGCTCGGCCTCCTCCTCGGAGGAAGCCAGAAAGACCACCGGCCGCTCCACGGTAGCCGCGAGGTAGGCCCGGATGCGGCGTGGGGCCTGTAGGAATCTGGTCTCCGTCTTCTGCGGCACCCGCACATTCTACCCGCAGTTCCGTGGGATCCAACTCCGCTAATGATCCGGCCGTCACCGAGCCGCGTACAATATATTGTGGCTGGTCAAAGCTAAGGAGGCCTATAGGACGGGTCGGGGGAGTAAGTAGAAGGGGTCTTGCAGGAGCATCTGGAAAAGGAGAATGACGTTGCGCAAGCTATTTGGCGGGATAGGTCTCTCGGCCGCGCTGGTCGTAGCCCTGTTGACGGGGAGCGCCGTGGCCCAGGAGAGCTACGGAGGAGAAGAGGGAGACACCGGGGCCCAGGAGGGCGCCACTGCTCCAGCAGAGAGCGCCACTGCTCCAGCAGAGAGCGCCACGGTACAGCTCACGCAGAGCCGGGACTCCGGGGTCACCGGGACTGCCACGTTAACGGAAGTCGAGGGTGGCGTGGAGGCTGCGGTAAGCCTCCAGGGTCTGCCCGAGGCGGGCGTAGAGCACCTCGGGCACATCCACGAGGGCGCCACCTGCGCCGACGACCGGGCGGATAACGGCGGACCGGTCGAGTTCCCCCTCGACGACATCGTGGCGGGAGCCGACGGCACGGGCGCCAACACCACCTTTATCGAGGACGTTACCGTGTCCGAGCTCTTCAGCGGCGACCCGGAGCGCTACATAAACGTCCACGCCGAGCAGGTAGGCGAGGATACGCCCCCGGGCATATCCTGCGCGGACCTCGTCATGACCACGCCCGACGGCGCGACGACCGTGCCCGATACCGGCGGCCCGTCGATGGCGCTGCTCGCAGCGCTCGGCAGCGCGGCCCTGATCTCCGCGGCCTTCGTCACCGGCCTCATCGCCCGGCGGCGCGCGGCCTAAAGTCCGGAACCGTCTCTTTCGACGGCTCTGCGGGGGCGGGAGACCGCCCCCGATCTCTTTGTCATCCCCTGATAGCTCGGACGGTTCGCGTATCACCCGGCGCACCGTACCGGCACCTCTGAGATAATCCCCCAGGTTTTTCCAAAGACAGGGGAGGTGGCGGTAGTGTCACTGCTGGATCGGCTGAACGAGCGCGGCGACGGGACCCTGCCGGGGCTACTCGGTATAGAGATAACGGAGCTCGAAGAAGGCACCCTACGGAGCCGCATCGAGCTCCGGCCGGAGCTCCTGGCCCCGAACGGCTACCTGCACGCCGCAACCATAGTGGCCCTCGCGGACACCTCTTGCGGCTACGGTACATTCGCGAACCTGCCGGAGGGCGCAGAGAGCTTCACTACCGTGGAGCTCAAGAGCAACTTCCTCGGCACCCAGCGGGAAGGCTCCATAGAGTGCGAGGCCACCCTCGCCCACGGCGGCCGCACAACCCAGGTCTGGGACGCTACCGTGACAGACGGTGAGAGCGGCAAGAACCTCGCCCTGTTCCGCTGCACCCAGATGCTACTCTATCCGCGCTAGAGCGCGCCGTCAGCCAACAGCTTTCAGCGATCAGCCAAAGCCGCCCTAGCCTTTTACGTTGAACCGGTTCATCGCCGCCTCCGGCCCGTCTTCCAGGACGGCCTCGGCGGCGTCCGCAGCCCTCGGGGCGGCCTCCTTTACAGCGGCTTCCATCCTGCCGAGCACGTAGTCGGTGACGGTGAC
>JACCZN010000251.1 GCA_013695915.1 Rubrobacter sp. | reverse complement strand
TACGATCCTGGAGGAAGTATTGCCAAAGACGGTGATCGAGGGCTTGTTAGCGGAGATCGAGGAGCGAAGTGCCCTGCTACGAAGTCACGGCATCGAGGTGAGTGTCGATGGGTGCAAGATATGAGGTTACGAACGTGAGGAGCGGGGTCTTGAGCAACGAGGTGGAGCAGCATCTGCGGGAAGGCATCGCGGAGGACGGCATCCGGCTCTCGGAGGTCCTCTCCGCGCTCTCCCTGGCGCTGGACATGGTGGAGGGGCAGCCCGAGGGTCACGTGATGCGTGCCTGCCTGATAGGGATGCTCGTTGCCGAGCGGCTCGGGCTCCCCGAGGAGCACAGGTCGGCGCTCTCACAGGTCGGCGCTCTTCTACGCCCTGCTCCTGAAGGACTCCGGCTGCTCCAGCAACGCCGCGAGGATGGCCGCTCTCTTCGACACCGACGAGCGGCCCGTCAAGCGGAACTTCAGGCTCGTCGACTGGACCCGGCTGCCACAGGCCACCCTCTACCTCTGGGAGAATGTCAGCCCCGGCGGGCCGGTCTTCGAGAAGGCCCGCCGGGTGCTCGGCCTCGGCCTGCGGCGCGTGGGCACCGGCAGGGATCTCATCGAGATCCGCTGCGAGCGGGGAGCCGATATCTCGCGGCTGCTCGGCTTCCCGGAGGAGACGGCCCGCGCGATACGGAGCCTGGACGAGCACTGGGACGGCTCGGGCTACCCCGACGGCCTGCGGGGGGAGGAGATACCGTTCCTGGCCCGCATCTGCGGGCTGGCCCAGACGGCGGAGGCGTTCTACAGCGCCTATGGCCCCCGGCGGGCAGAGGAGATGGTCGAGGGCCGCCGCGGGCGCTGGTTCTCGCTCGAGGTCTCCGGCGTCTTTCTCCAGGAGGCCCGGGAGGGCCGGCTCTGGGAGACGCTCGGCGGTCCCCGGGCCGGCAGCGAGGTCTCCTTCCGGGAACCTCCGGAGCGCGTCGTGATCGGCACGCCCGAGCGCCTCGACCTGGTCGCGCGGGCCTTCGCCCGGATCATCGACGCCAAGTCCCCCTGCACCTTCCGCCACTCCGAGAGGGTCGCCGCCATCACCGCTGCGGTCACGGAGTACATGGGCTTTCCGGAGCCGGTGGTGCGGGATCAGACCAGGGCCGGGCTCCTCCACGACATCGGCAAGCTCGGCGTCTCCAGCCGCATCCTCGACAAGCCCGGCAAGCTGACCCCCGCGGAGTTCGCCGAGGTCCGCAAGCATCCGGCGCTGACCCACAACGTCCTGAACCTGGTCAGTCCCTTCCGCTCCTTCGCCGCGACCGCCGCCGCTCATCACGAGAAGCTCGACGGCAGCGGCTACCATCGGGGCCTCACCGCCCGGGAGCTGAGCCTGCCCGCCCGGATACTCGCCGTGGCCGACATCTACGAGGCCCTCTCCAGCGAACGCCCCTACCGGCCGCCGATGCCGCTGGAGAGGATCTCCTCTATCCTCCGGAGCGAGCGGGAGACCAGGCTCTGCGCCGAGTCCGTGGACGCGCTCCTCACCCTGGCCTCCGAGGACCGGCTGGAGCTACCGGAGGCGGTCTGAGGTCCCGCAGCTCGCTGTTACGAGTTGATACAATACCCGTATGAGAGTCGGTATAGTAGGGCTCCCCAACGTGGGCAAGTCCACGGTGTTCAACAGCCTCACGAGGGCCGGGGCCGAGGCCCGGAACTACCCGTTCACCACCATCGACCCGAACCTCGGGGTCGCGGCGGTGCCGGACGGCCGCCTGCGGGCGCTCGCGGAGACGATGGCGAGCAAGAAGGTGGTGCCCGCGACGGTGGACTTCGTGGATATCGCCGGGCTGGTGGCGGGGGCCAGCTCCGGGGAGGGGCTCGGCAACCAGTTCCTCGGGCACATCCGGGAGTGCGAGGCCGTCTCGCACGTGGTCCGGTGCTTCGAGGACGAGAACGTGGTCCACGTGAGCGGCCGGGTGGACCCCACGGGGGACGTGGAGGTCATACAGACGGAGCTCCTGCTGGCCGACCTCTCGACCGTCGAGCGCCGCCTGGAGCGCACGGGGAAGGCGGCGAAGAGCGGCGACCCGAAGCTCCGGGCCGAGGCCGCCGCGCTCGGCGAGCTGCGGGAGCACCTCTTCGCTGGGGAGCCCGCCCGGACCTTCCCGGGCTCCGACGCCATCGAGGAGGTGCTTGGGACCCTGATCACGGCCAAACCCACCCTATACGTGGCGAACGTGGACGAGGCGTCGGTGGCCGAGGGCAACAGCTATAGCGCGCAGGTGGAGAAGCTCGCCGCCCGCGAGGGGGCGGGGGTCGTGAGGCTCTCCGCCGGGCTCGAGGCCGAGGTCGCCGAGCTGCCCGAGCCCGAGGCCAGGGAGTACCTGGAGATGCTCGGCCTCCGGTCCACCGGCTTCGAGGAGTTCGTGCGGGCCGCGTACCGGCTGCTCGGCCTCGTCACCTTCTTTACCGCCGGGGAGAAGGAGAGCCGGGCCTGGACCGTCCGCGAGGGCTCGACCGCCCGGACCGCCGCCGGGAAGATACACTCCGACATGGAGCGCGGCTTTATCGCCTCGGAGGTCGGGCTCTGGGAGGATCTGGTGGAGGCTGGTTCCTGGGCAAAGGCCCGGGAGGAGGCCAAGGTCCGGCTCGAAGGCCGGGAGTACGCCGTGAAGGACGGGGACACGATGCTCGTCCGCTTCAACGTCTAACAGGCCCGTGCCGCCGTTCGCACACCTCCGGAAGCCCCTCGCCGAAAGCCGGCTCGCCCTCGTCTCGACCGGCGGAGTCCACCTCCCCGGGCAGGAACGGTTCGACATAGACGACCCGCGCGGCGACTGCTCGTACCGCGAGGTACCCGGCTCCGCCACGGAGCTCACCTGGACCCACGCCTACTACGCCCGCCGTCGCGGACCCGGTGGTGAGGAGGACCTGGACGCGGTCTTCCCGCTGTGGACGCTTCGGGGGCTCGAAGGGGAGGGTGTCTTCGGTGAGCTCAACCGGCGGCACTTCAGCTTCATGGGCGCCATACACGACCCCGCGCCGCTGGTAGAAGAGACTGCGCCGGAGGTCGCCGGTCATCTCCAACGAGATGGTGTGGAGGCCGTCCTGCTCACGCCCTCGTGACCGCTCTGCCACCGGTCCGTCGGGCTGGTCGGAAGCATCATCGAGGGGAGCGGCATACCGACGGTCACGCTCTCAATGGAGGAGGGGATGGCCGCCCCGCGCGTGGCCCGCGTGCCGTTCCCGTACAACTTCCCGATGGGTCCGCCGGGCGATGCTGAGCGTCACCGGGAGGTCGCGCTCGCGGCGCTGGCGTTGTTCGGCCGGTTGGAGGAGCCGGGAGAGGTTGCGCTGCCTTTCGAGTGGCGGTAAGAAAATTCGCTCCGGGGCGAGCGTGGGGTGGGGGTCTCGCGCTATAATGTGCGGGTACAAAAATATCTCCTAGGTGGTCGACGTGGGCTTTGTGCTTCTTGCGCTGGTAACGATAGTATTCCTCTTCTTCCTGTTGCTCCTGCCGATCCTGTACTCGCTGCAGGCCGTGGGGAGCCTCTTCGTGTACCCGCAGCAGCTCAAATCCATGTTCGGCAACAAGATCCTGCGCCGCAACCACGCGCTGGAGCACGCGACCATCGTGGTGATGATGGAGCGGGAGCCGGGGCGCAAGTTCAACGGCTTCTCCAACGACGACGGCTTCTTCGTGCAGGGCGTGCGCTCCCTGGGCGAGGTGGAAGACGCCGCCCGGGAGGCCATCCGCAGGCTCAAGGCCGGAGAGAGGAAGCTCGCCATCCACCGCAACTGCGGCACCACCATCGTCGCGGCGAACCTGATAGCCGCCCTGGCCTTCCTCGCCGTGATCGGCACGGCGCTCTTCATGGGGATGGGGCTCGGGCTGGAGCTGTACCTCCTGGTGCTCGGCGGCATGCTGCTCTCCCTGGCTCTGCGGGTGCCCCTGAGCCTCCTCTTGCAACGGTTCGTGACCACCGAGCAGGACCTCACCAACGCCGAGGTCGGCTGGGTCGATCCCGCCAAGTCCGAGGACCTCCGGGGCGGCATACTCGGCATGCTCCTCGCCTCCACCACCGTCCAGGTCCGCGTCTTCCACACCGACCCGGACGCCGTGGAGATCATCCGCGACGACGGCGCCATCGTCCGGTAGCCCGGCTCC
>JACCZN010000215.1 GCA_013695915.1 Rubrobacter sp. | reverse complement strand
CGAGCCTCGTCTCCCCGTCGCGGAGCACCTCCGGGATGCCGGTCACGTCCGTCGAGACGCAGGGGGTGCCGAGGGCCATCGCCTCCAGGAGCACCGTCGGCAGACCGTCGCGGTTACCGTCGGAGCCGACGACGCAGGGAGCCGCGAAGACCGCCGCGTCCTGCACGATCCCCGCGAGCTCCCCCTGGGGACGGGGTCCGGTCAGCTCCACCCGGTCTTCGAGGCCGAGGCGCCGGATGCGCTCCCTCAGTTCCTCTTCCAGAGGGCCGGAGCCTACTATCTGGCAGACGAACTCCCGGCCCCGGCGGGCGAGCAGGGCGCAGGCCTCCACCAGGTCCCCGACACCCTTCTTCTCGACGAGCCGCCCGACCGCCAGGATCCGGGGCGGCCGGTCCTCCGGTGACCGGTACGGGAACCGCTCCAGGTCCAGGCCGTTGTAGATGCGCCGCACGTGTCCGGCGGGGGCGTGAAACTCTCGCAGGTACTCGAGGTTGTACTCGCTGACCGTGACCACGGCAGAGGCGGCGTCCAGCTTCCGGCTCAGGTCCTCCGGCCGGACGCTCTCGTGGAAGATGTCCTTGGCGTGGGCGGTAAACGTGTAGGGTATCCCCGCGAAACGGGCGGCGAGCCGGGCCACGGTGGCGGAGACGGTGGCGAAGTGGGCGTGCAGGTGGCCTATCTTCCTCAGAGCAGCCTCCTGGGCCAGGATCACCGCCTGGTAGACGTCCCGGCCCTCCTCGCCCCGGGCAACTTCCAGAGAGTCCCACAGCCCCGGCAGCACCTCGCTGGCCTCCTCGAGCGCCGTCCAGAAGCTCGAGGTCCTGGCGCCGGAGGAGGGAACGTAGGTGACCGGAGCCCGTACCCGGGAGATGGCGTCCTGGAAGTGCCCGTCCTCCGGCGGCCGCAGGGAGAATATCTCGAGCTCCATCCCGGCCCTCTCGTGGGCCAGGATCTCGTTAACGATAAACGTCTCCGAGTACCGGGGATAACGCTTTACTACGTAGCCTACCTTCATGCTCCTCACGCTCCCAGCCGCACGGTGTGCTTCTCCGCGACGTCCCGGCACACGAGCTCGATGACCCGCGCCGCCCCGGAGAGGTCGACCGCCGGACGCCGGTCGCCGCTCGCGCCGCGCTGCAGCAGGCCCTCCACCGTGCTCCGCAAGACCCGGGGGCCGAGGTCGTCGGGGTGTATCATCTTCACGAGCCCCAGCTTGCTGAGGCGCTCCGCGCGGATGAGCTGCTCCACGCGGGGCTCGACGCGTGGGACGATGACCGCCGGTTTTCCGGAGGCCAGAAGCTCGATGGTGGTGTTGTAGCCACCCATCGCCACCACGGCTCCCGCGCCGCTCAACAGGAGCTCCATGTCGGTGCGGAACTCCAGCACCCGCACCCGGAGACCGGCCGCCAGCTCCTCCACCCGCCGCCGGTCCGCATCCTCCATCAGAGGACCGGTCACCACGATGGAATCGAAGCCGGGCTCGGCTTCCCGGAGCCCTTCGAGGTAGGACTCGACGATCCTGAGCCCGTCGCCCCCGCCCCCGGCCGTCACGAGCACGTACCCTGGAGGGAACGGGAGCTCGGAGGCCGGGCAGAGCACCGTGCGGCCGACGTAGCCTACGTAGTCCGTCCGTGAAAGGACCTCCGGGGAGAGCCCGTAGAGCGGCAGCGGGTCGTAGACCTCGCGCGGGCCGTAGACGATTATACGGTCGTAGAGCTCCTCTATAGCTTCCAGCGTCCTGTTGCGCTGCCAGCCCTCCCGGACACGTTCGGGGTCGTCCATCACATCCCGGAGCCCGAGCACGGTCAGCGTCCCGGGCCGCTCCTCCCGCAGGAACTCCAGCGTGTCGCTTACCTCACCCTTCATACCGAGCGGCGCCTTATCGACGACGAACACGTCCGGGTCGAACTCTCTGGCCGCGCTCAGGATGAGACCGGACCGCAACTCCCTCAGAAGCTCGAAGCTCACGGACATCCGGCTCGACTCGTAGCGGCCGTTATCCAGTTTGATGGCCGAAGGGAGCTTCAAGATGTCTATCCCCTTCGACATCCGGTAGGCCCCGGAGACGGTGGATCCGGTCAGGATAAGGACGTCGTTCAGAGGGTCCCGCTCCACAAAGGCCTCCGCGAGCGCCAGCGTACGCCTCAGGTGACCGAGGCCGTACGAGTCGTGCGAGTACATGAGAACCTTCATAAGCTGTACCCCCCCGATAACATACCGCCTGCCTTTCACAATGCAGCTTGTTTACTGCAGCCAGTTTGTTTCACGAAGGTTAAAACTGTGTAAAACGGAGATTAGAAAACTCTAATCTTCGCGGCTCCCCAGGCACCCAGCGTTTCGAAGTTGCCCCGCACTCCCGGAGGACCGGCCCGGAAGTTCCTGAAGCGGTCTGCGCGGAACTCCTGAATTGGCCTCTACGGGCCGCACGGTAGCGTCCCGGCCCGTGCTCACCGGAGAGCGAGAGACCGGCAGACGAAGCCTGTTCTACCGTGACGGCCCGCCCCGGTCTCTGCGCAGTTTGTCCCTGCTGCCCCGGTTGCGGGGCTCTGGTTCAAAGGCCCGTCAGCCTCTGTTTCGCCTCCCCCAGGACCTCACAGACCAGGTCCTTGAGCTCCCTGTCGGTGGCCACGCTGGCCCGGGTCCGGCTGAGGGCCAGGTCCACGAGCATTATGCTCTCCCGGAGTAGTTGCTCCTCTCCGAGGCTCTCAAGTCTCTCCGCCGCCCTTCCCGCATCGACCTTCTCGAGCCTCCGTGGGGCTACCTCTCGAACTTCCTCTACGTACTCCACATCGCCTCCGCTTACCCCCGCAAGGGGAACGCCCATCGCCCATCCCCCTCCTCGGTTGTTCTAACCGACCGGCGCAGCAAAAGCAATGTGTTTTACGTAACTTTCACAATGGAGCGGAGCCCGTACACGCCGGGGCGTGTACGGAGGGGCAGGGGCAGGGGTAGAGTAGATTGGTCTCATCCATTCACTATTCAGCGACGAGATCAGGGAGGAGACTAACCCCATGCCTCGTATCCGGCTCGTCCTCGAAGACGACCAAGGCAGACCCATCTCTACCCGACCGGCGCTACCTGCTCACCGGGCTCCGCTTCGGAACCGACGTACTCCCAGATTCGTTTCTGATGGAGGCAAGCCACCCTCGTAAAATGAATCCAAACGCGGCCTCGATTGTGTAGACGTTTGTGCGGGGCCTTACTGTGTAGACGTCCGGGAGAGAGCTGGGGTTGGGAGGCGGCGTAGGGCGCGCGTAATAGCGACGAGGACAGGACTTACGCAGAGAGACATGCTACTTTTAGAGCATGGACTTCACGAAGCCAGACTACTGCCAATATCTGCTGAGCAGCAGGTTAACTACACTCTGACCAACCTCGCCGAGCACCTCGACCAGTTCAGCCACGACACTGTCAACCGCTACCTGAAGGGGGAGAAGCTCTCTCCCCGCTTGCTCTTCGAACAAGTCGAACCGCTTGTCGAGCGCGACCCGGATGCGTACCTGATCTTCGACGATACTGTGCTGGACAAGAGATTCGGGCCCGAGATCGAGCCTACGCGCTATCAATGGTCCGGCAACGCCAAGGACGTAATCAGGGGCATCGGGGTGGTCTCTTGTGTCTACGTCAATCCCCATACTGAGCATTTCTGGGTAATCGACTACCGCATATTCGATCCCGATACCGACGGCAAAGCAAAGCCCGACCACGTCCGAGAGATGTTGGGATTGGTGGAGCATCGGCAGTTGGAGTTCTCCACGGTATTGATGGACACCTGGTACGCCTCCAAAGAGTTGATGCTGCTGATAGAGGGGATGGGAAAGACCTTCTACTGCCCGCTGAAGTGCAACCGCCAGGTAGACGACTCTGGCGGCCAGAGTCCCTACCGGAGAATGGACTCCCTTGATTGGAGTAAAGAGGAGCTAGAGCGAGGCAAGCTGGTGAAGGTCAAGGGCTTCCCCGCTGAGTACAAGCTGAAGCTGTTCCGGGTAGTGGTGTCTACCCACCGCACGGAATGGATCGTCACCAACGATCTATCTCGGTACTCCACCCACGAGGCGCAACAGGCGCGTGGCGTGAGATGGAGAATCGAGCAGTTGCATAGAGAGGCTAAACAGCTGACCGGCATCGAGCGTTGTCAGTGTCGCAGTGGGCGTATCCAACGCAACCACATCGCTTGTTCGTTTTTGGTTTGGAATCGTCTGAAGCAGCTAGCTTACCAGAGTAGTCAGACGGTCTACCGGATCAGTAGTCGGACAGTCTACCGGATCAAGCGCGGGTTGCTCCATGACTACCTCGTGCAGCAGCTCAAAAGTCCCACTGTCGAGATGGTCCTTTGGAAGTACGTCGGTTGAGTGGACAGATTTTCACTACGCGGCGACGCCTTCTCTCATTGTACCCTCCTCGTACTCTGCCGGGCTCCTATAGCCCAACGCCGAGTGCAATCGCCTCCGGTTGTAGAAG
>JACCZN010000204.1 GCA_013695915.1 Rubrobacter sp. | reverse complement strand
AGAACGCCTGCGTCTCCAGCACGACCTCGGGGAGGTCCAGCGGGAAGACGCCGACCTCCCGCTCATCGGCGACCTGTACCTTTTTGTAGTGCGTGACGGCGTCCGTGGTCTTGACCCGGCCCCGGTGGAGCCCGGCCCCGTTCGGTAGCTCCCGGCTCTCCGCCTCCTCTAGTATCTCCACGTCGGTCTCGGTGCGCGGCCGGGTGTAGAAACGGTTGTTGACCCGGCGCGCCACGGCCCGGTTGGCGGCGAGGTCGAGGTCCTCTATCTCGTAGGCCCTCCCGCGGTGCAGGTAGGTCGCGCCCGGATGCAGCTCGCCCGGCGCCCGGGAGGCCTCGGCCGTGCCGATCAACTCCCCGTCGGCGTCCGCCACGAGCACGGTCTCCGAGGAGGCGGAGCGCAGGGAGAGGCGGCGCGCCGGGCTGTCCCCGCCCGCGTAGACGAGCCGGTCACCGCTCACCGCCAGAGAACCGTCCCGCATCAGGGCCTTAGCCACCCCCCGGAAGGCGGGACCGAAGTACTCCTCGTCCTCCGCGCCGAGCGGGGACTCGTGCGCGGCGGCGGCGAGGTGCGGCCCCAGGATGTACGGGTTCTCCAGGGTGACGCGGGCGGCCTCCACCCGGCGGCCCATGACCCGGCCCGGGTTCTCGAAGATGTACTGGTCCAGCGAGTCCTTGCCGGGGATGTAGACGGAGAGCGCGGGCTCCTCCCCCCGCCCGGCCCGGCCCCACTGCTGCCAGATAGAGGCGACGCTCCCCGGGTAGCCGCAGCAGACCACAGCATCCAGCGCCCCCACGTCCACCCCGAGCTCCAGGGCATTCGTGGAGACGACGCCGAGCAGCTCGCCCCGGAAGAGCCGGCCCTCTATCTCCCGCCGCTCGCGCGGGGTGTAACCGGCCCGGTAGGGCGTTATGCGCCGCGCCCCGTCCACCCCGAGCCGGTCCGCGGCGTAGCGGTAGATGAGCTCGGCGGCCTTGCGGGTCCTGGCGAAGGCCAGCGTCCTCACCCCCCGGCCGACGAGCTCGGAGAAGACCATCGCCCCCTCCGTGAGGAGGCTGCGGCGTTCGCCCTTCTCCTTGTCCAGGAGCGGCGGGTTCCGGAAGACGACCCGCCGCTCGCCGGAGGAGGCCCCGTCCCGGTCCACGAGGGAGAACGGGAGGCCGGTCAGGGTCTCGGCGAGCTCCTGGGGGTTCGCGATGGTGGCGCTCGTGAGGACGAACCTCGGGTCGCCCCCGTGGAGCGCCGCGACCCGCCGCAGCCGCCGGAGGACCGTCGCCACGTGCGAGCCGAAGACCCCGCGCAGGACGTGCGCCTCGTCCACGGCCACCAGCTCCAGGTTCCGGAGGAAGTCGCCCCAGGCCTCGTGGTTCGGCAGGAGGCCGACGTTCAGCATGTCGGGGTTGGTGAGCACGACGTTGGAGCGGCGGCGGACATCGGCGCGGAGGGCTTGAGGAGTGTCGCCGTCGTAGGTCGCGGGCCGGACGCGGTCGAGGCCGAACTGCCGGATCTTGCCGAGCTGGTCCTGCGCAAGGGCTTTCGTGGGATAGAGGAAGAGCGCCCGGCTCTTCTTGTGCCGGAGCGCGTTCTCGAAGGCCGGTATCTTGTAGCAGAGGGACTTGCCGCTCGCGGTGGCCGTGGCGACGACCACGTTCTCCCCGGCCCGGACCCGCTCGTAGGCCTCTAGCTGGTGGGAGTAGAGCCGCTCCACCCCCGTGCGGGAGAGCGCCCCGGCGAGCTCCGGGTGGAGGTCCGGCCGCTGCACCAGCTCCGCCTCGCGCGGCGCGAGCGTGGCGACCGTCTCCCCGAGCTTGTCTACCGTGGACCGGCCCATGCCGGAGAGGACGCTCAACCCCGGCACCTCACGGCCCGGCCGGTGGGGCTCAGAGCTGGCGCCGCCCGGCGAAGGCGCGGCCCAGGGTCACCTCGTCGGCGTACTCCAGGTCGCCGCCCACGGGCAGCCCGCTCGCGAGCACCGTGACCCGGACGCCGAGCTCCTGGACCTCCTGGGCGATGTACATGGCCGTCGCCTCGCCAGTGGTATTCGGGTTGGTGGCGACGACTATCTCCTCCGTACCCTCCCCTTTGACCCGCTCGACGAGCTCCGCTATCCGCAGGTCCTCGGGCTCTATGCCGTCGAGCGGGGAGAGGGAGCCGCCGAGGACGTGGTAGAGCCCCCGGTACTCGCCGGTCCGCTCTATGGAGCCGATGTCGTAGGGGTCCTCGACGGCGCAGATCACGGCGGCATCCCGCCGGGAGTCCCGGCAGATCTCGCACTCTTCCTCCTCGGTGAGGTTGAAGCACCGCTTGCACGGCCGGATGCGGTCCTTCACCTCTTTCAGGGCCTCGGCGAGACCGTAGGCCTCCTCGGGGCGGCCCCGGACGACGTGGAAGGCGATGCGCTGGGCGCTCTTCGGCCCGATGGAGGGCAGCCTGGACAGCTCGGTTATGAGGCGCTCTACGGGCCTCGCGTACGTCGCCAAAGGTCTCCCGGACCCTCCCTACATACCCGGCAGGTTCAGCCCCATGTCCCCGAGGCCGCCGGTGATGCCGCCGAGCCGCTTGGAGGACATCTCCTGGGCACCGTTCAGGGCCTCGTTCACGGCGGCGAGGACCATGTCCTGCACCATCTCCGCGTCTTCGGGGTCGAGGACCTCCGGGTCTATCTCGATCTGGGTCAGCTCCAGGCCGCCGGTCATCGTCGCCTTTACGGCCCCGCCGCCGGCGGTCGCCGTGATGGTCTCCTTGGCGAGCTCCTCCTGGGCCTGCTGCATCTCCTGCTGCATCTTCTGGACCTGCTGCATCATCTTGTTCATGTCCTTGCGGCTGCCACCCATGTGCTCAGGCACCTCCGTCTCCGTTGCGGCCAAATCTCTCCCGGGCCATCTCGACGACCTCCCACGGGTCCCGGATTATACCATCGCCCCCTCCACCTCCTGCCGCCCCGGAACCCGCCCCGCGGGCTGACGGCACGGCCCGGTCTCCGGGCTCCTCCGCACGACCCCCGGTAGCGCTGGCCTGCGGCCCCCGGTGACCCGGAGAGGGTCCCCCGGAGGGCAGGTCTTCGGGTGGAGACGGCTCCTCGGGCGGCGGTTCGTCCGGCGGCTCTCCGAGCGGCGGCTCGTCCCGGCGCTCCGGCGGTGTGCCGGAGGAGCCTCCTGGGGGTCCACCGTCCACGCGGGCCTCGATGCGGGGCTTCGTGCCGATGCGCCGCTCCAGCACCTTCTTCAACTCGTCGGTGTGCTTGCGCTCGTTCGCCATGCCGACGTAGAAGCCCTGCTCCTCGGGGAAGGCCAACCGGAGCACGGAGCCGTCGAAGCCCTCGACCCGGGCCTCCTCGTAGACCGCCGCCGTGAGCGCCTGCCGCCGCTCCTTGAGCTCCCCGGTGATGGACCTCCACTGCGAGGCCAGGTCCTCGCCCGCTTCCGGGGACGGGCGCCCGGGCTCCGCCGGCGGGCTTTCGTCGGGTTCGTCTCTCTCGAACGGTCCCTCTTCCGGTTCCGCTACGGGCTCCGCATCCCCCCCCTCAGCGAGTTCGCCGGCCTCCCCCTCCGGTTCGTAGGACACACCGGCCTCTTCTGACCCGGCTTCCGATTGCGCCGGGGCGTCTGGGGGTCCGCTCTCCCGCGGCGCCTCTTCCGCGAGGCCGCTCTGTAACGGGCGCTGCGGTGGCGGCACGGTGGCCTTCGCCGCGGAGGACTCCAGCTCTTCGATACGGCGGACGAGATCCTCGACGGAGGGCTCCACGTAGTCCCGGGCGAGCTTCAGGAAGGTGAGCTCCAGCTCCAGCTTCGGGTCCCCGCCGCGTTTAGCGCGGCCCAGGGACTCGCCCAGCGCCTCGACGAGCCGCACGACCTCGGCCGTGGGCACCTCCTTCGACTGGGCTTCCAGCGCCTCCCGCTCCTCTCCGGCGACCTCCGCCAGGGCTACCTCCGGGGCGTGGGGCAGGAGCATCAGGCGCCGCAGGTGGGCCAGGAGCTCCCCGACGAACTGGCCGAGGTCCTTGCCCTCGTTCGAGAGCCGGTCCACGAGGCGCAGGGCGTCCGCCGGCCGGCGCTCGTGGAGTGCCGTGGTCGTCTGTAGCAGGACGTCCGAGCTCACGCTTCCCAGGAGATCGCGCACCATCTGGGCCGTGACCGGACCGTCCGAGAAGGAGGCGAGCTGGTCCAGCAGACCCTCCGCATCCCGGAAGGAGCCCTGGCCTTCGCGGGCTATGACGGCGAGGGCCTCGGGCTCGGCCTCTATCCCCTCGGTGGTGGCGATCTCCGAGAGCTTCTCCACGAGGGTGTCCACGCCGGGACGCCGGAAGTCGAAGCTCTGGCACCGGCTGATAATCGTCGGGAGGACCTTGTGCTTCTCCGTGGTGGCGAGGACGAAGACTACGTGCTCCGGCGGCTCCTCGAGCATCTTCAGGAGCGCGTTGAAGGCCTCCGTCGTGAGCATGTGGACCTCATCGATGATGTAGACCTTCATCCGCCCGGAGGAGGGCGCGAGGTTCACCCGGTCCCGGAGCTCCCGGATCTCGTCTATCCCCCGGTTGGAGGCAGCGTCCATCTCCAGCACGTCCATCGAGGAGTTGTTGGTGATGGCCCGGCAGCTATCGCAGCTCCCGCACGGCTCCGAGGTCGGTCCCTGGACGCAGTTCAGGCCCATCGCGAGGACCTTGGCCGTGGAGGTCTTGCCCGTCCCGCGCGGTCCCGAGAAGAGGTAGGCGTGGGCGACCCGGCCCGTCTCTATGGCCCGGCTCACGGTGCGGACGATGGGCTCCTGGCCCACGATCTGGCCGAACCTCCGGGGACGCCACTTGCGGTACAGCGAGACGTGCTTCATCTAGGTAGTGTGGGGGTAGCGGGGCTGCACGACCCCAGTATAACGGACAAAAGGCCGCCGGACGGCGGCCAGAAGCCTTCGTAATAAATGCCGCGCACCCCGCCGTCGACGGCCGCGAACCCGGCGAACTTCCGGGCGCCGACTCCGGTCGAGCTACCCTCAGGCACATGAGGTGACCCGCTTAGTGCTGCTACCTTCCGGTCCTGACACGATTCACGAGGCCTCATTGCCCGGGACCCGACCATCCACATCGGCGTCGCCGGTTTCCACCGAACCCGGACCGCCTCGGGCGGGGGATTAGACCCTGCTGAGGCGATTGCAGGTACAGGGCATCGCCATCTCCCCGCTTAGCGCGGCAGGAGGATTCTACCAAACAAGAGGCCGGAGAAAAGGCCGGTCTAGAAGACGAACACGAAGCCCACGACGACGAAGAG
>JACCZN010000156.1 GCA_013695915.1 Rubrobacter sp. | reverse complement strand
TCTACGACCAGCTCGGCGGCGGGTTCTCCCGGTACTCCGTGGACCAGTACTGGCTCGTACCGCACTTCGAGAAGATGCTCTACGACAACGCGCTGCTGGTCAGGATCTACCTGGAGACCTACCAGGCTACCGGTGACCACTTCTACCGCCGCACCGCCGAGGAGACCCTGGACTACGTAGAGCGCGACATGACCTCCCCCGAGGGCGGCTTCTATTCCGCAGAGGACGCCGACTCCGAAGGCGTCGAGGGCAAGTTCTACGTCTGGACCCCGCAGGAGATAGAGGAGGCTCTGGAGCCCGGGGACGCAGAGCTCGTCCTGCGCTACTGGGACGTTACCGCAATGGGCAACTTCGAGGGCAAGAACATCCTCCACGTCCCCCGCCCGCCGGAGGCCGTCGCCGCCGAGTTCGGTATCTCCGAGGACGAGCTCCGGGAGCGTATAGAGGGCATCCGGCAGCGGCTCTACACGGAGCGCGAGGGTCGGATACGCCCCGCCCGGGACGATAAGGTACTGGCCGCCTGGAACGGCATGATGCTCGACGCTTTCGCCTTCGCCGCCCGGGTCCTCGGGCGGGAGGACTACCGCGAGACCGCGAGGAAGAACGCCGCCTTCCTGCTCGAAGAGCTCCGGGAGGACGGCCGTCTCCGCCGCTCGTACAAGGACGGCCGGGCCCGGTTCAACGCCTACCTGGAGGACTACGCGATGGTCGCCGACGGCCTCATCTCCCTCTACGAGGCAACCTTCGAGACCCGCTGGCTCTCCGAGGCCCGGGACCTCTCCGACGCCATGCTGGAGCTCTTCTGGGACGCCGGGCAGGAGGCCTTCTACGACACCCCCGCCGACCACGAGGAGCTCGTCACCCGCCCGCGCGACATCTACGACAACGCAACACCCTCGGGCAACTCCGTCGCCGCGGACGTGCTGCTGCGGCTCTCCGTCTTGCTCGACCGGGAAGACTACCGGCAGAGGGCCGACAAGGTCCTGGAGGACCTCAGTGGCGGGATGGAGAAGGTGCCCGGCGGCTTCGGGCGGCTCCTCTCCGCGCTCGACTTCTCCGTCTCCCGGCCGTTCGAGGTCGCGCTCGTCGGAGACCCCGGGGGTGAGGACGCCCGCGCCCTGCTAGACGTCGTCTACGGCCGGTACCTGCCGAACAAGGTAGTCGCCGGGGCGCCGGAGGAGGAGGCCGCGGACCTCATCCCGCTGCTCGCCGACCGGCCAGCGCGGGATGGCAGAGCCACGGTCTACGTGTGCGTTAACTACGCCTGCCAGAGCCCCACCACCGACCCGGAAGAGCTCTCCCGCCAGCTCGGGGCCTAGCGGAAGATGCTCAGGGGCAGGTAGGAGGAGACGATCCAGTTCGGCTGGTCCACGACCTCGCTGATCTTGAGGTCCACGACGAGGCTCGCGAGCGCGTAGGCCTCGACGGGCTCCAGACCGTACTCCCGGCTCAGGTGATCTACCATCGCCCGCACGGAGTCCCGCGTCGCCTCCATGAGGTCTGTCGCGACGCCGGTGGTGGCGTACCAGCCGGCGCCCTCGGATTTGGGTGTGAGTGTCCCCGGTACCTGGAACTGCGGGGCCGGGAGGCTCCGGTCCTTGTGCAGATCGAAGCGCAGGACGCTGTACATCGGGGACTCGATGCCGGTGACGCAGACCTCGCCGTCGCCCTGGGCCGCGTGGGCGTCGCCGCAGGAGAAGAGCGCCCCCTCGCACTGTACGGGCAGAAAGAGCTTGCTTCCCCTCGTGAGGTGGCGGGTGTCCATGTTGCCGCCGAACGGCCCCGGCGGCATTATGACGGGTTTGTCGGAGACGTTGGGACAGACGCCCATCGTTCCGAGGAACGGGTCTATCGGTATGGCGATGTCCTCGCGGAAGAGCGTGTGGTCGCCGGGGGAGAGGTCGAAGACCTTGAGGTACGCCTCGGTGAACTCGTCGGAGAGGAGCCCGAAGCCGGGTATGACCGCCGTCCAGCCCCAGCCGACGGTGTGGATGTCAACGACCTCGACCTCCAGGGTGTCGCCGGGCTCTGCGCCCTCCACGGCGACCGGTCCGGCCAGGGGGTAGAGCCGGCTCCAGTCCAGGGTGTCTAGGACCTCTACGGTAGAGTCGCGCCGTATCTGACCGTCACTCACCTCGCGGGTGTTGTAGACCACGGCGTCGCCGGGGGAGACCGTCAGAGATGGCTCTATCTCCGGGTCCCACACGTAGTGGACCTGCTCCTCGGGGTAGTAGTGCGTCTCCCCCGAGTGGGGACTCTTCTGCGTCTCGGCCATTGCGAGCTAACCTCCCGTGATCCCGACCTTCCCGACTCCCGGTAACTCTCTCAACAGGCCCGGGGCTTTGCAAGTGTCCCTCGAACCTGTTCCGGCTACACTGAAGGCTTCTCAGGGAAGTTACCGAGGCAGGAGCGCGGATGAGAATCTCCGGTATGCCCGACTACCACGACCTGGACGTGAGCGGCGAGGCGCGCGCTGCTGCCGGGCGTATGGAGGCCCGTGCCCGTGCCCCGGCCTCCGGCGCGTTGTTCGACTACCTGCTCTCCCCGCTGCTGGAGCCCGCGCCCCGGAGGGTGCTGGAGGTCGGGTGCGGTACGGCGGCGCTCGCAAGGCGCGTGGCCGGCCGGCTGCCCGAAGCTACCGTCTACGCCACGGACAAGAGCGCGGGCATGCTGGCCGCCGCGAAGGGGCATGCCGAAGCCGAGACCCTCGAGAACCTCCACCTCGGCCGGTGGGACGTGCTGGACCCGGCCTCGTTCCCGTTCGTCTCCGCGGGGCCGTTCGACCTCGTGCTCTCCTCCGTGGTGGTGCCGTACCTGGACGACCGGCAGACGGCCTCGCTGGTCGGGGACCTCTCCTCGCGCCTCGCGCCCGGCGGGGTGGTGGCCTTCGTGGAGCAGGATCTCCAGACCGACTCGGTCAACTACCCGGACTTCGACCTGCTGCGCCGGGTGTACGCCAAGGACAGGCGAGCCCTGGAGAGGACCATGTCCCTGGGCCTGCGGCCGCTCCTGCGGGAGGCCGGCCTGGAGCTACTGCCGCGCCGGTCCTTTCTGTGGACGGACGAGGAGTACGGGCCGTACACCCGGGAGCTTCTCGGGAGCATCGCCGACGCGGCCCGGGAGGCGGGGCGCATCACCGCCGCCGAGCGCCGGGAGTGGGGGGAGACGCTCGACGGGCTGGCCGCTGCGGGAGACTTCTACTACGGGCTGGTCTACCACCGGGTCGCCGGGCGGCGCCCCGGGGTTACGGGGAGTTAGGAGCCCTTGGAGGTCTTCGGCTTCTCCTCGTGGGGACGCACGATCACGGAGTTGCGTCGCCACTCGACCACCTCGGCCTCCGTGTCGGGGTCCAGCGGGGCGTCGTCCGGGTCTTCCGGATAGGCTCGCCAGAGCTCGCCGTGAACGAAGATCTGGCCGGGGGCGTTCTGTGAGATCGTGGTCCTGACCTCCCCGATCTTGCCGATCATGCCCTCCCGGCCGGTGCTTATCTCCTGCTGGTGGGACCTTACGGAGGCGATCACGAGCCCGATGCTACCGAGCCCGAGAAGGATGCCGGGGATTATGAGGAGGTAGGGGGAGAACCCCCAGTCCTCGGAGAAGGTCTGCGGCTGGTCTACCAGCGTTGCGTCCGCCGTCTGGAGCGTGAGCTCCTTGGTGGGAGCAGCATCGCCGTCGGCCTCCTCCAGCACGGTCTCGAGGTCGGGCTCGACGTACTCCACGATGTCCATGTCGAGCGCTTCCTCCGCGTTCACGGAGGCCGCGTCGCGGACGGCTTCCTCCGCCCACTCGGCGTTGCGGTCGCGGGCCTCGGCGAGGCCGGTTATAAGGGCCACGGCGTCGTTGGTCGCCTTATTGCCGATGTCCCCGGGTATGTCTTGGCCGCCGGGCCCCACCGGTGTTGCGGCCCCCGTGGTGCTCCCCGGGGACATCGCGGCCACGTCGCTCGCCATAAGCAGGAATGTGCCCGCGCTCGCGGCCTGCGCGGCGTGGGGCGCGACGTAGACCACCACCGGCACCTCTCCGGCGTTGCTTATGAGCTCGACTATGTCCTGCGTGGCCGTCAGAGATCCGCCCGGCGTGTCGAGCCGTATCGCCACCGCCGCGGCATCATCCTCCTCGGCCTCCGAGATTACGCGCTCCAGGTAGTCCGTGACCTGTCCGTCTATCTCGCCGTCCACCTCCGCGACGTATACCTCCGGCCCGTCTTCCTGGGCCGCGGGAGATGCCGGGTGAACGTTGGCGAGGAGCACTGCGAGGCTCAGCGCGAGCCCGAGTGCGAGAGAGTAGTAGAGGTAGCTTTTCATTTACGGGGATTTTACTATCCGCCGCCCCGGAGGCCGGTTGGAGAAAGCACAAAAACGCCCCGTGGAGGGCGCTCGGGGTCCCTAGACGTGCTCTAGCGCCTGTTCGAGGTCCTCGATCAGGTCTTCGGCGTGCTCTATGCCGACGGAGAGGCGGACAAGGTTCTCCCCGACCCCGAGCCGCTCCCGGCGGGAGAGGGGCAGCTCCCGGTGGGAGGAGGTCGCCGGGTGTATCGCCAGCGTGTAGATGTCCCCGAGGCTCGGCGCCCGGACGCAGAGCTCCAGCGCGTTCAGGAACCGGAAGGCGGCCGCGCGGCCGTCCCCGGATGCATCGTCCACCGCGAGCTCGAAGGAGAGTAGCCCACCCTGGTCGTCGAGCACGCGCCCGGCGGCCTCGTGGTCCGGGTGGCCCCCCACGCTCGGGTGGTTGACCTTCCTCACCTTCGGGTGGGCGGAGAGCCGGGCGGATATCTCGCGGGCGTTCTCGCACTGGCGGCCCATCCTCAGGGGCAGCGTCTTGAGCCCCCGGAGCGCCAGCCACGCCTCGAACGGTGCCAGGATGCCGCCGACGAGCTTGCGGATCTGCTCCACCGCCCCGTCGTAGGGTGGTGCGGCGGCCACGACCCCGGCGGTGAGGTCGCCGTGACCGGCGAGGTACTTGGTGGCACTGTGGACCACGAGGTCCGCCCCGAGCTCCAGCGGGCGCTGCAGGTACGGGGTGCCAAAGGTGTTGTCCACTATGAGGGCCGCACCCGCCTTCCGCGCGACCTCCGCTATGCGCGGCACGTCCGCCACCCGCAGGAGAGGGTTCGAGAGGGACTCTATCACCATGGCCCGCGGCCCCGTCTCCGCCACCTGCCTCTCCAGCTGCTCCAGGTCGTACACGTCCACGAACTTCGTCTGGGCGCCGGAGGCCCCGAAGATCTGCATCAGCAGCGTGGCGGTGGAGCCGTAGAGCTGGTCCGCGGCCAGCACCGTCGCGCCCTCGCCGACCTCCGCCGCCGTGAGCGCCGTGTGCATCGCCGCCATCCCTGAGGCGAACGCGAACGACCGGGCTCCGCTCGCGGCACCCGTCTCCGGCACCTCGAGGGCCGTCATCGCCTCCTCGAAGGCTACGACCGTCGGGTTGTCGTAGCGGGCGTAGCTGTAGCCCGTCTCCTCGCCGCCGAGGACCCGGTCCGTGCGCTCTATGTCCTCGTGAGCGAAGGTGGTGGAGGCGTAGATGGGGGTGGAGATGGGGGAGAAGGCGTCCCTGTCCCCGTTCCTCTCCTCCGGGCTACCGTCCCGGGTGCCGCGGCGCTCTCCAGCGTGGACGGCCCGGGTCTGAAAACGCTTCAATCGCTGCCTCCAACTCTCTTGAAAGTGTCAGGTAGGGTCACCCTGCGCAGTGTCTTATACTAACCCAGAGAGATTCCAGAGGTAGGAGCCGTATATGGACAACGTCGAGGACCGCATAAACTACTTCGAGCGCCTGCTGGCCGACAACCCGGATAACCCGACGGGCCTGTTGGCGCTGGCGAACGAGTACCAGAAGGCCGAGCGCCACGATGAGGAGGCCGCCATCCTGCAACGGTACGTGGCGACCCACGAGGACGAGGGCAACGCATATGCGCGTCTCGGCGAGGTGCTCGCTCGCCAAGGCCGCGGGGAGGAGGCCCGGACCGCGTACGAGACGGGCGTCCGCCAGGCCGAGAAGCACGGCCACAGCGGCATGGCGGAGGACCTGCGGCTCGCTCTGCTGCAGCTCGGCGAGTAGCTTGCCGGGGCCCCGGGTCCGGCCGGGAAAGATGCGTTATGATAGGAAGAGAATGTTTGACTGCTCCTGGAAAGAATGTTTGACTGCTCCTGGAAAAGAGCATATAGAAACACGGGTCCTGCGTTGGGTGGAGGACCTTGCAGGTGGCCCTGGGGAGCCGCCAAAAGACCCGCAAGCTTCGAAAAGAGACTCGTAACGTGAGGGTGTGATCCGGTTGGAGAACGTGACTGAGAGCCAGTTCTACGGGCCTAACCTCGGCTACGTGCTCGGGCTCTACGAGAGCTATCTCAGAGACCCCGAGTCCGTGGACGAGCAGACGCGGGAGTTCTTCGAGGACTGGAGCCCGCCGGACGGTGCCCGGGCACTGTCCGGCACCAACGGCCACGCGGCCGCCGTCACCGGCGTGGACGCCGACAAGATCGTGGGCGCCGCGAAGTATATCCGTTCGATAAGGGACTTCGGGCACTCGGCGGCCCGGCTCGACCCCCTGGGCGGCGAGCGGCCCGGTGACCTGGCCCTGGACCCGGCCTTCCACGAGATCGCCGAGGAGGACCTCGAAGAGCTGCCGGGCAGCATCCTCGGCGGTCCCATCGCCGGGAGGGTGGGTACCGCCAGGGAGGGTGTCGAGGAGCTCAGGCGCATCTACTGCAACACCACCGGCTACGACTTCGGCCACATCCACACCGCCGAGGAGCGTTTCTGGCTGCGGGACTCCGTGGAGTCCGAGCGCTTCAACGAGGTGCTCGAAGGGGAGGACGCCAGGAGGCTCCTGAACCGGCTAACGCGGGTCGACTCCTTCGAGAAGTTCCTCCACAGGACCTTCCTCGGACAGAAGCGCTTCTCCATAGAGGGCGTGGACATGACGGTGCCGATGCTGAACTCCATCGTACGGTCGGCCTCCAGCACCGGCATCCCGGAGGTCGTGCTCGGCATGGCACACCGGGGACGCCTGAACGTGCTGGCCCACGTCCTGGACAAGCCGTACGCCAGGATCTTCGGCGAGTTCCAGCAGCCGGACAAGAACGAGGACACCTCCGTCACCGAGAGCCCGGGCGATGCCTGGGTCGGGGACGTGAAGTACCACCTCGGCATCCGGGGCTTCCACCTCGAGGAGGGCGAGGAGGATACCAGGGTCCTCATAAACCTCGCGCCGAACCCGAGCCACCTGGAGCACGTAAACCCGGTGGTCGAGGGCATGGCCCGCGCCGCCCAGGAGACGCGCCACGAGGCCGGGCCTCCGGTCCAGGACGACCACGCCTCGCTCGCGGTGCTCATCCACGGGGACGCGGCGTTCCCCGGCGAGGGTGTCTCGGCCGAGACCCTGAACCTCTCGCGGCTCCCCGGCTACCGTACCGGCGGGACCGTGCACATAATCACCAACAACCAGATCGGGTTTACCACGGAGAAGGAGGAGGCCCGCTCGACGACGTACGCCAGCGACCTCGCCAAGGGTTTCGAGGTACCCGTGGTCCACGTCAACGCCGACGACCCGGAGGCCTGCCTTGCGGCGGCGCGGATGGCGTTCGCCTACCGGGAGAAGTTCGGCAAGGACTTCCTCATAGACCTCATCGGCTACCGGCGCTTCGGGCACAACGAGGGCGACGAGCCCGCCTACACCCAGCCGCAGATGTACGAGGTGATCCGGGAGCACCCCTCTGTGCGGGAGGTCTGGGCCCGGAAGCTGGAGGAGCGCGGCGTAATCTCCGAGGGCGAGGCCGGAGAGCTCGTGGAGCAGATACAGAACAGGATGGAGGAGATCCGCAAGGACCCCTCCGACGTGGACGAGGAGTCCTCCTTCACCAACGAGGTACACAGCCCGCTCGTGGATATACCCGACACCGCCGTCGAGGCCGACCGGCTGATAGAGCTGAACGAGGCGCTCCTCGAGGTGCCGGAGGGCTTCAGCCCGAACTCCAAGCTCCAGCGCCTCCTCCAGAAGAACCGGGGCGGGCTTGGCAAGGACGGGAAGGTGGACTGGGCGCACGCCGAAGCCCTGGCCTTCGCCTCGCTCATCAGCGACGGCACGCCCATCCGCATCGCGGGACAGGACACCGAGCGCGGCACCTTCTCCCAGCGCCACACCGTCCTCAAGGACGTGGAGACCGGCGAGGAGTACGTGCCGCTGCAGTCCTTCTCGCAGGCCCGGGCCTCTTTCTCGGTCCACAATAGCCCGCTCTCGGAGATAGCGGTCCTCGGTTTCGAGTACGGGTACTCGGTGAACTCCGAGGACGCGCTGGTCCTCTGGGAGGCCCAGTACGGCGACTTCGCGAACGTCGGCCAGCCCATGATCGACCAGTTCATCGTCTCCGGGCAGTCAAAGTGGGGGCAGGTCTCGAACCTGGTGCTGCTCCTGCCGCACGGCTACGAGGGACAGGGCCCCGAGCACTCCAGCGCCCGCCTGGAGCGCTTCCTGCAGCTCGCGGCGCACGAGAACATCCGGGTCGCCAACTGCACCACCGCCGCGCAGTACTTCCACCTCCTCCGGGCCCAGTCCATGCTCAAGGAGAACCAGCGCCCGCTGGTGGTCATGTCCCCGAAGAGCCTCTTGCGGCACCCGCTGGCGACCTCGACGCTCGGGAGCCTCTCCGACGACAGGTTCCACCCGGTCTTCGACGACGAGGAGGCCCGCGAGCGGGCGGAGTCGGTGGAGCGCCTGATCCTATGCTCCGGTAAGGTCTACACGGAGCTCGTCGGGAGCGACGAGCGGGAGGCGGGAGAGAACGTCGCCGTCGGGCGCGTGGAGCTCCTCTACCCGTTCCCGGAGAGCCACGTAAAGGACATGATAGACGGCTACCCGAACCTGCAGGAGGTAGTGTGGGTCCAGGAGGAGCCGCAGAACATGGGCGCCTGGACCTTCGTGGAGCCGCGTCTCCGGCAGGTTACCGGCGACGCCGTGCCGGTGCGCTACCTCGGCAAGCCCGCGCGCCCGAGCCCGGCCCAGGGCTCGGCGAGGTTCCATAAAGAGGAGCACGCCGGTATAGTTCGGGCGGCCTTCGAGGACGCGGACCTGGAAAAGGTCCGGATGGCCGTGCAGGACGTGCAGGACCGCGCCCCCACCCCGGACGACTAGGGCGAGAGGGAGCTCGGATAACCTGGCGGACAACCTAGAAGAGGGAGAGAAAGCGTGGCGGTTGAGATACACGTTCCGGAGCTTGGGGAGTCCGTCGCCGATGCAACGGTCGGTCAGTGGCTGAAGAGCGAGGGAGACCAGGTAGCTGCGGGAGAGACTCTGGTCGAGCTCGAGACCGACAAGATCAACTTCGAGGTCGAGGCCGAGCAGGACGGCGTCCTCCAGAGCATCGCCCGGGGTGAGGGCGAGGAGGTCGGCGTCGGGGAGGTGCTCGGCACCATAGGCGAGGGCGACGGGTCCGGTGGCGCTAGCGGAGCTGCGCAGGAGGCGCCCGCCAGCGAGGCCCCCGCCAGCGAGGGCCCCGCAGAGGCGGCTCCCTCAGAGACGGAGGAGACCAACGGCCACCGCGAGCTGGAGGAGGTCGGGGGCCGGGCGTCTCCCTCGGTGCGCAAGCTCGCCGAGGAGTACCGGATAGACCTCGCCGGGCTCTCCGGGTCCGGCACCGGCGGGCGCGTCACGAAAGAGGATGTAGAGCGCCGCATCCGGGAGCAGTCCGGCGCCTCCGGCGCTCCCGCTACCGGCACGGCCACGCAGCAGCCCGAAGCCCCGGAAGAGCCTCGGAGGCAGCAGAGGGAGGAAGCGCAGCCCTCCGCGGCTCCCCGGCCCTCCGGCGATGGAGCCGCCGGCGACGGACGGTCGGACCGGGAGGAGCGGGTCCGGATGTCGCGGCGGCGGCAGACCATCGCCCAGCGGCTCGTGGAGGCCCAGCAGACGGCGGCGATGCTCACCACCTTCAACGAGGTGGATATGACCGCCGTGATGCAGCTCCGGAGCCGCCGCAAGGAGGACTTCAACGAGCGCCACGGCGTGAGGCTCGGCTTCATGTCCTTCTTCGCCAAGGCCGCCATCGGCGCGTTGAAGGCGTTCCCGAAGGTCAACGCCGAGCTACAGGGCAACGAGCTGGTCTTCAAGCACTACTACGACATCGGGGTCGCGGTGAACACGGAGGAGGGACTGGTAGTGCCCGTGGTGCGCGACGCCGATGGCAAGAGCTTCGCCGGGATAGAGGGCGAGATCGTGGACCTCGCCACCAAGGCCCGGGACGGCAAGCTCGGGCTGGAGGATTTGCGCGGCGGCACCTTTACCATAACCAACGGCGGCATCTTCGGCTCGCTGGTCTCCACCCCGATACTGAACGCCCCGCAGGTGGCGATCCTGGGGATGCACAAGATCCAGGAGCGCCCCGTGGCCGTGGACGGACAGGTCGAGGTACGCCCCATGATGTACCTCGCCCTCTCCTACGACCACCGCGTCGTGGACGGCGCGGAGGCCGTGAGCTTCCTGGTGCGGATAAAGGACCTGATCGAAGACCCCGAGTCCCTGCTGCTGGAGGGCTAGCGGCCGCTACCGAGGACTGGAGAGGAGCCCATGAGGGCTCCTCTCTTTACTCTTCTTCCCGGTGGATAACCTTTTACCTTTGGAGGCGACTCGCTACGTCTCCGAGCCCCTCCGGGGCAGCCCTACCGGAGTTTTGCTCGCAGGGGCTATGCTGTGGGGGACCTGCGAGGTTGCCGTGTCATCGAGATTATGTATCATTACAGGTGAATATGTTCGCGATACGTAAACCGGCGCTCAGGATACTCCTGGTACTGGTAGTAGTGTGGGCCACGCTCGCTATTTTGGGAGGGGCCGCACATATTGCCAGCCAGGGCGATACTTCACAGGGTCCGCTGACCGAGGTTGGGATCGGGCTCTGCGCCCTTACCTTCGCTCTGCTGTTGAGCACGACCGTCGGGCGGGTGCCGGGCATCTCGAGGACCCGGCTGCCCTTCCGGAAGCTGCCTTGCTGGACGCCAGCGCGCTCCACGGTCTATCTCAGACCACCCTCTACGGTGTCTCTGCTAAGGCTCCTGCAGGTCCTGCGTGCATAGGAGGCCGGCGCTTGCCGGTCATCCAGCTTCAGGTACGATAGGACCCCTTGAAGGAGCTTAATCTATGAGAGAACCCAGCAACCCACGGACCAGCACTTACCGCTCTCGCGGACCCCGCCGCGCCTGGCCGATAGTAGCCATCGTGGCCCTGGTAGCCGTCCTGGCGACCGCATACGCCCTGACCTCGAGCTCCGGGGATCTGGCCTCTGCGGACGAGGGCGCTGCGCAGCAGGAAGCTACGGAGCAAGAGGCGACCGAGCAGGAGGCAACCGAGCAAGAGGCAACCGAGCAAGAGGCCACAGAGGCGGAGGAGGCTTCGGAGGAGACCGAGGCCGAGGAAGCCACCGAGCCCGAAGACAGAGAGGACCCGATAGAGAGGGCCGAGGAAGCGGCGAGGGCCTTCGCCGAGAGCATGCAGCGCGTGAGCGCCGAACGAGAGGCCGAAGAGCAGGCTGCC
>JACCZN010000135.1 GCA_013695915.1 Rubrobacter sp. | reverse complement strand
CGCTCGCTCCGCGGCCGCAACCATCTCCTCTATCTCCAAGCCTCTACCTTTCATAGAAGTTGAAACAAGGCCACGGCAACGAGGCTCCCGGCGAGAGCCCCGCTCGCCGCCCCGTACAGGGTGCTCGCTCCAGCCTCCACCCGGCTCTGGCAGACGAGCAGCGCCAGAAGGAGGGTCACGGAGGATATGGTCCCCGCGTGGCGCGCCGCCGCGTCAGCGGAGAGGTAGCTGGCCGAGATCCAGGCTGCAAAAGAAGCCGCTGCGTGTCCTGAAGGCCAGGCTGCGGCGAAGCGTCCCGCCGGGTCACCGAGTGCCCGGGGAGCGAGCGCCACCGCCGCGGCGAGGACCAGGGAGACCACCGCATACTGAGCCGGCAGGCTCCTCGCGGACTCCAGCCCCCCCGAGAAGACCGCGAACAGCCTGTCCGCCAGTATCAGGTAGCCGACCACCACCGCGCCCGCGCTGGAGACGAGAACGGCCCCGGCAGAGACGTCCTTGGCCAGCTTCGCCAGAGGACGGTGCTCGCGGGTCACGAGGTCCACGGTGAACTCCAGCGCCGTGTTCAACATCTCCGTCACGAAGACCACCACTATCACCAGGACCAGCACCGCAAGCTCCAGGCGGCTGGCGCCGAGCAACGGAGCCGCGACAAGGACCGCGACAGCTACTGCGAGGTGGATCTTCAGGTTCCTCTGGGTGCGGAGCGCAGCGGCTATGCCGTCGTAGGCGTGGAGGAAGCTCCGCCCTACACCCTGCTGCCCCTTGGCGGGCTCCCCGGCGCTCTCCCTAACCTTCCTCACGGACCTTCTCCAGAACCGCCCTCTGCGCCCGGGACATCTCGCTGGCTTCGAACTCCTCCCCGTGGTCCATGCCGCACAGGTGCAGCGCGCCGTGGACCACGAGCTCCTCGATCTCCGCCTCATCGCCGTCCACGTAGCCGGGAGAGATCACGATCTCACCCACCATCTCCCCGTACGGACCGTCCACCGTGAAGCTCAAAACGTCCGTCGGTGCTTCCATGCTCCTGAACTCGAAGTTCAGACTCTGCATACGCTCCAGGTCCACGAGGGCTACCGACAGCTCGCCAAGCCGGTCCACATCGAAGCCCCGGAAGAGAAAGGTCTCCCGGCAGAGCCGCGTGGCGCGGCCGGCGTCGAGCCGGTCGTACCCGGCCTCGTCCGCGACCTCTACCGTGAACGGCGTCAGCTCGTCCTCCCAGCGGGCTCGGTCTCCGGGGTTGATCCAGATGCTTTCTGCTCTTTTTCGGGGTACTCGATGCGAGGCCCGAGGAAGCCTATGAGGGCTTCGTGGATAGCTTCTCCGACCTCGTGGATCTCACGCATCGTAAGCTCGCAATCGTCGAACTGGCCGTCCTCGAGCTTCTGTTGGATCGTCTGCAAGACCACGTCTTCGATGCGTTTGGGGGTCGGCTTCTCCAGCGACTTCACGGTGGCCTCGACGGTATCGGCGACCATCATGATACCGGCCTCCTTGCTCTTGGGCCGGTGGTTGTAGCGGAAGTCGGGCTCCCGGACGCTACCGGCCGGAGATTCTTCGAGCGCCTTGCGGTAGAAGTACTCGATGCGGCTCGTGCCGTGGTGCTGGGCTATGAGGTCCAGGATCTCGCGGGGCAGGTTCCAGGCACGCCCGATATCCAGGCCGTCCTTCACGTGCCGCTTGATTATGCGGGCGGAGAGCGCCGGGCTCAGGGTCTTGTGCGGGTTCATGCGCGAGATCTGGTTCTCTATAAAGTAACCGGGGTGCTCGAGCTTGCCGACGTCGTGGTAGTAGGCCCCGACACGCGCCAGCAGGGCGTCGGCCCCTATGCGCTCGGCGGCGTTCTCGGCGAGGTTGCCGACCTGCATGGAGTGGCTGAACGTCCCCGGAGCCTTGCGGAGGAGCTTCTGCAGCAGCGGCCGTCCCGGGTCGGAGAGCTCCAGGAGCTTCATGGGCGTCAGGATGTTGAACGCGTTCTCCAGGAGCGGCAGGAGTGCCATCGCGATCATGAGCGAGAGCAGGCCGTTCGCGAGCCCCAGGGCACCCTGCCACAGGGCGACCGTAAGAGCGCTGTCCCCGATGAGGCTGACCGCGAACGTCACTATGGAGGTTACGACCGCGATGAACAGCCCGGCCCACAGCAACTCCGTGCGGGACCCCACCCTGACGACCGTGTAGATCGCGAACCCCGAGGAGAGCAGCAGAGCCGCCGTAAGGAAGAAGTCGTTACCGCCGATGATCCCTATATTCACGCTGGATATGACCACCATGAGGAACATCAGCCGCGGCCCCAGCAAGATGGTGCCCAGGATACTCAACCCCGCTAAGGGGATAAGGTACGGGTTGAAAGAGAAAGCCATGAACACCCGGGCGACGCCGGTGAACAGCACCGTGAGCGAGGCGGCGAGCAGTATCCGGATTATCGCGTTGGTGCGGAGGATGCGCTTGCCGAACCGCTCAAGGAAGTACCAGGCGACCCCCATCTCGGCTCCTACCACGAGGCCGGTGCCTAGCAGCACCGTCCAGGAGTTCGAGCTCCCCAGGAGGCCGAGCGCCTCGAGCTGGGTTACATCCTCCTCGTCGATGACCTCACCGCGCGCAAGAACCCTCTCGCCCTGCTGGACGCGGCCCGTTACCGGCTCCACGTCGGACGTAGCCTGCTCCTGGGCCTCCTGCGTGGCGGCACGGTCTATGACGTAGTCCGGCTCCAGGAAACCGCGGCTCAGAGCGTCCACAAGCTCGCGCACCTCTCCGGAGGCATCCCTGCCGGCAGCCTGCGAGAGCCGCTCCCGGCCCTCGGAGACCGTGATAACGGCGGCGGGCGTCTCCTCCAGGCTGTCGTCCGCAACCGCCGTGGAGCCGTACAGCTCCTCCAGGTTCTCGACCGTGAAGCGCTCCGCGTCGTCCAGACCCTCCGACTCCGCGAAGATCAGAGACTGGATCACGCTCTCCGTCAGATAGAAGGGGGCTGCCTCTTCTGCCCTCAGGGCTTTCTCGTCCGCCGGGGCCTCGGAACCCCTTATCTCCCGGACCTCGTCAAAGAACTCGGGGACGTCCGAGACGACCTGCTCCGAGATACGCTCGTCTTGCTGGTAGGCCTCGGCGGCCTCCTGCGCAGCCTCGTCGCGAGCCTCCCGGGTCGCCACGGGGTCCTCGTAGGTGACGCTCCGGGGTGCGAACATGTCTTCTCCGGCAACGTTTCCTACCTGGTACTGCCGGTTCTCTTCCTGGAACCCGAACGTACCGAGCGGCCGCGAGTCGAGGCCGATCAGGGCCGTGAGCAGCAGCCACGTGATGAGCAGGAACCCGACGTACAGCCGGGCCTTTGGCAGACGCTCGATCCAATCGCGGAAGCGCTCCATCCGGGTCGGAGGCCGGTGGAACTCGTCCACCTTCCATCCCAGGGGAGAGCCCCCGTAGGGATCGCTATTCTTTGTAGGGCTCATGTGCCGGGGTGGAGTTCATTCTACGCCTTGGTCGGGCTTTCGCCCCGGCCTTCGTAGGCATCTACTATGCGCATTACGAGGTCGCTTCTCACGATATCTTCCCTTTGCAGGTCCGCGAAGGTGATGCTCTCGACACCGTCGAGCTTGTCCCGGGCGTCGTGCAGACCACTGACCCGGCCGCTCGGCAGGTCTACCTGCGTGACATCTCCCGTAACGACCATCTTCGAACCGAAACCAAGACGTGTCAGGAACATCTTCATCTGCTGCTGGGTCGTGTTCTGAGCCTCATCCAGTATGATGAACGCATCGTTCAGGGTCCGGCCTCTCATGAATGCGAGCGGGGCGATCTCGATTATACCGCGCTCCAGATAGACCTGGAACTTCGCCGGGTCGATCATCTCGTAGAGCGCATCGTACAGCGGCTTGAAGTACGGGTCTACCTTGGCCATGACGTCGCCCGGCAGGAAGCCCAGGGATTCACCGGCCTCGACCACGGGCCGGGTGAGGATTATCCGGGAGACCTCACCCCGGTTGAGCGCCTCCACGGCCAGCGCCACGGCGAGGTAGGTCTTGCCGGTGCCCGCGGGCCCGATACCGAACACTACCTGGTTCTCGCGGATGGCGTCGGTGTAGGACTTCTGGTTCCGGGTCTTTGGGGCAATCCTCCGCCCACGATGCGTGAGGATAACGTCCCCCAGGACCTTCTCGCCCTCCTCGCCGTTCCCCATCCGGTAGAGACGCTCGGCGGTCTCGGGGGTGGGAGGGTTGTCCGTCTCCGCAAGGCCCACGAGACCCTTGAACAGCTCTTCGGCCTTCCCCACGGCACCCTCTTCGCCGCGGAGCGAGATCTCGTTTCCCCGCACGAAGACCTCGCACTCCACGAGGTCCTCGACCCGCCGCAGGACGGAGTCCCGGTCCCCGAAGACCTCGAGCATCCTGCCCGGTGGTACTACTATCCTGGCCTCGGCCTGGCTGCCGGATGTGGTGTTCGTCTCTCCTCCTTTAACGTGTACTACAGGTTTACTTTTCTACTGCAACTTCTCGCGAACGATGGCCGAGAGCTCGCGCCCCTCCGCCCGGTTCTCCGCCAGCGCCAGGGCCCGGCCCATCACGTTGCCCATATCTCTCATACCGGAGGCTCCGGTCTCCTCTATGGCTCGGTCGACTATGCTCTCCAACTCTTCCCTGGAAGGCGGCGCCGGAAGGTAGTTGCGTATGAGCTCCGCCTCTGCGGACTCCGAAGCGGCCTGCTCCTCGCGCCCGGCTTTCCTGTAAGCCTCCGCGGACTCCTCCCGCTGCTTCAACTGCCGGCGGAGAACCGCCTGCTCCTCTTCCTCTGTCAGCTCGCGTCCCGCCTCTATGCTCTGGTTCTTCAGAGAAGCGTTCAGCATCCTGAGCGTGTCTAGCCGGGAACGGTCCCGAACTCTCATGGCCTCTTTTGTATCATTGGATATCTTATCTTTTAAGGTCATGGCGTCACCAGCCTCTCTAACTCGGATGTCGTACGGCAGGGCCTGATGACCCGCGTCCGCTCCCGGCACCGCCTGCCAGGGCGGGCTTCGGCCCGCACGGTGTCCCGCGGTGCCCGGAAGAGCGGAGCCGCAGACAGCGGAACCGCATCACGACGGCCTGTCTCCCCGGCTCTTACGGGCTCTGCGGAGCCCGGTCTCGGCCCGGGAGACGGCTACGATGCCCGCGGTCTCGCTCCGCAGCCGGTAGGGACCGAGCTGCGCGAGGCGCAGCCCTCCTCCCTCCACCGCTTCGAGCTCCCTCTCGCTCCACCCGCCCTCCGGTCCCACGAACAGGCCCAGCGGAGCCTCCGGCTCGAGACCGGAGAGCGCGTCCTCTACCTCGGGCAGGCCGGGGCCGTTGTGCAGCACGATGCCGGTGCTTCCCGCTCCGTACGACGCGGCGACCTCCAGGAACACGGCCGGCTCGCAGAGCTCTGGCACCCGGAGCTGTAGAGACTGCCGGGAGGCGGCCTCGGCCACCCGGCGCCACCGGTCCACCTTGCCCCCCTCTCCGGAGGGCCTGGCGACGCTCCGCTCCGTGAACAGGGGGATTATCCGTGTTACGCCTAGCTCCGTGGCCTTCTCCACCACGGTGTCCATATTCCTGCCCTTGGGAACAGCCTGGTAGAGGGCGATAGACCCCGCAGGCTCCTCCGCGCTGGCCAGCTCGCCGACGACGCTGGCCTCACCGCTATCGAGGAGCTCGGCTACCAGGAGCCTCTGGCGCCGGTCCACGACCTCTATGCGGTCTCCGGTCCGGCCCCGGAGGACCTTGAAGACATGACTCCGCTCCTCCGCCGGCAGGGATATGGTCTCGCCGAGCTCGATCTCGGAGCCGACGAAGACGCGCGTTGTGGGTTCGGCCGGCACGGCCCCGGTACCCGGTCTCGGTGCGCCGTGGGCTATCGGAACACGCCCCTCAGGCGCTCGAAGAACGAAGCCCCGGTGCCGTTATAGGTATCATCGCCGCTGCTCTCCTCGAACCTCTTGAGCAACTCTCTCTGCTCCGCCGTGAGCCGGGTGGGGACCATGACGTCGACGAGGACCTTGAGGTCCCCGCGCCCCCGCCGCCTGAGACGCGGCATGCCCTCGCCCCGGATATTGAGGGCCGCCCCCGGCTGCGTGCCGGGCTCTATCTTTACCTCGGTCGTACCATCGAGGGTAGGCACCGCGACCTCGGTGCCGAGAGCCGCGTCCACGAAGCTGACCCGCATGCGGTGGATCAGGTCTTCCCCGTCCCTCATCAGCTCCGGGTCTTCTGTTACCTTTATCCTCACGTACAGGTCTCCGGGGCCGGCTCCGGGCTCCCCGGCGTGGCCTCCACCGGAGATCCGGAGGCTCATGCCATCGTCCACGCCCTCGGGTATCTTGACCTCCCGCGAGACTACCTCGGAGACGCGGCCGCTCTCCCGGCAGTTCTCGCAGCCCACGTCGATGATCCTGCCCCGCCCGCCGCACGCGGAGCACGGCTCCTCGCTGACCATCTGTCCCAGGAGGCTCTGCCGCACGGTTCTTACTGCTCCGGCTCCGCCGCAGGTGCCGCAGGTGTGGACCTCCCGCCCGCCGACACCGTCGCAGACCGGGCAGTTCTTTATAGTCTGTACGTTGACTTCACGTTCAGCTCCGAAGGCTGCTTCCTGCAGCGAGATCTCGACCTCCGTCTCGGCATCGCCGCCGCGCCGGGGGGCGGCCCGGCCGCCGCTGAAGAAGGATCCGTTCCCGGAGCGCTCGCCGAAGAAGACCTCGAAGATGTCCTCGAAGCCGCCGAACGGGTCGCCTCCGCCCGGCCGTCCGCCACCGCCGCCCCGGGGCACCTGGTGACCGTAGGTATCGTAGGCCCGGCGGGCCTCCGGCTCGGAGAGCACCTCGTAGGCCTCGGTAAGCTCCTTGAAGCGTTCCTCGGCCCCCTCGTCGCCCGGGTTGGCGTCGGGATGATGGCTCCGGGCGAGCTTGCGGTAGGCCTTCTTGATCTCGCTCTCCGAGGCGTTTCGCGATACGCCCAGAGTCTCGTAGTAGTCACGCTTGGTCGGCATCTATGTGTGAATCCTTAGAATCTGGTGTTCAAACGGTCAGTGAGGGCCTCGGCGGCGGAGCGTACCGTGGAGATAGCGGCGTCGTAGTCCATCCGCTTCGGGCCTATGAGGCTCACCACGCCGTGTGGGACCTCCCGGTGGTTGTACGCCGCGGCCACGAGGCTCGTGTTCTGCAGGTTGTGGAACCCGCTCTCGGCGCCTATGGAGACGACGACGCCGGAGTTGGAGACGGAGCGCTGCAGGGCGTCTCCCATGAGCCGCAACAGCCAGCGCCGCCGCTCGAAGATCTCGACCACCGCAGAGAGGCTGGCCGGGTCCAGGTCGTCGAGCCGGGCCAGCAGCGCGGAGCCCCCCTGAACGAAGAGACCCCGGTCCGTCGCCCGCCCGAGCACCTCCACGGCCTCCAGCACCGCCCCGACGGCGAAGGGGTTGTAGTCGGACAGGGCCATCCGCACCTCGCGGGCGAGCTTGAGACCCGTGTTCCCGGGCTCCAGCGGACGGTCACCGAGCCAGGCGTTCAGAGCCTCCAGTATCTCGCCCAGTTCCTCCTCTTCCACGTAGACCGGCAGGGAGAGCCTCGCGCTCGAGGAGCTCCCGCTCCGCATGGAGACCACGAGCAAGAGCGAGCCGCCGTCGCCCTCCCGCAGCGGCACGTAGTCCACCCGGGAGACCGCGTCGCCCAGGGCCCCCGGCCCCGCGACCACGGCGAGCATCCGGGAGACCTCGGACATACCCTCCGAGACCCCGCGCAGGAGCTCGTCCACGTTTCCGTAGCCCTCGGGAGCCTCGAAAGAGCCCGCGACCGGCGAGCCTTCGGCTATGAGGGCGTCCACGTAGTAGCGGTAGCCCACGTCGGTCGGCACCCGGCCCGCGGAGGTGTGAGGGTGGGTCAGGAGCCCGGAGGCCTCCAGGGCCGCCAGCTCCGCCCGGACGGTGGAGCTGCTCGTCTCCATCGTCTCGGCCAGGGCCCCGCTGCTCACGGGGACGCCCGTGGAGATGTAGAGCTCCAGGGTCTTCAGGAGTACCTCGCGCTGTCTGTCGGAGAGCGTCATGCCGGGAAATTTTACCATGCAAGCAGGGGCTTTCCGGCCGCTCCGGGGGCCGGAGTCCGGGCTAGATGCGGAGGGCGGCCAGGAACGCTTCCTGCGGGATCTCGATGTTACCCACCTGCTTCATGCGGCGTTTTCCGGCCTTCTGCTTCTCCAGCAGCTTGCGCTTGCGGCTTATGTCGCCGCCGTAGCACTTCGCCGTAACGTCCTTGCGGTAGGCGCGGACCGTCTCGCGCGCTATAACGCGCTTGCCCATCGTGGCCTGTATCGGGACCTCGAACTGCTGGCGCGGGATCAGCTCCCGGAGCTTCTCCGAGAGCGCCCGGCCCCGGAAGTACGCCTTCTCGCGGTGTACGATCATGGACAGAGCATCCACCACATCACCAGAGACCAGCACCTCGACCTTGACCAGGTCCGAGGCCTCGTAGCCCTTCGGATCGTAGTCGAAGGAGGCGTAGCCCTTCGTGCGGCTCTTGAGCGCGTCGAAGAAGTCGGTGATGATCTCCGCGAGCGGCAGGTCGTAGGTGAGCTGCACCCGGAGGGTGGAGATGTACTCCATGCCGATAGAGACCCCGCGCCGCTCGTGACACAGCTCCATCACCGGCCCGACGTACTCCTTGGGCACTATGACCGTCGCCCGCACCACGGGCTCCCGGATCTCGTCGAACATCTCCGGGAGCTCGCTCGGGTTGGTTACCTCCAGGGCCTCACCGTCTACCACGACCTCGTACTTGACGCTCGGCGAGGAGACGACGAGGTCCAGATCGAACTCCCGCTCCAGCCGCTCCTGCATGATCTCCATGTGCAGCAGGCCCAGGAAGCCGCAACGGAACCCGAAGCCCATCCGCGAGTTCTCCGGCTCGAAGAAGAGCGAGGCGTCGTTTAGCTGGAGGCGCTGGAGGGCTCCGCGCAACCGCTCGAACTCGTCGCCCTCCGTCGGGTACAGACCGGAGAACACGGTCGGCAGCGCCCGGTCGTAGCCGGGCAGCGGCTCTTCGGCGGTGTCGTCCGTCCGCGTCACCGTGTCGCCGACCCGGAGCCCCTCTATGTCCTTGAGACCGGCGACTATGTAGCCCACGTCCCCGACCCCGATCTCCGGCAGAGCCGTCGGCTTCGGGGAGTAGCACCCGACCTCCAGGACGTCGAAGACCTCCTCGCTCCCCATGGCCTGCACAGTGTCTCCCTTGCGGAGCTCGCCATCGAAGAGCCGGACCAGGGAGATCACACCCCGGTAGGCGTCGTAGAGGGAGTCGAAGACCAGCGCCCGGGTGCCGTCCGCCGTGGTCTGTGGCGCCGGTACCCGTTCCACTATGGCGTTGAGCACGTCGTGTACACCCTCCCCGGTCTTGGCGGAGATCTTGATGACGTCCTCCTCGGCCACCCCTATCAGCTCGACCAGCTCCTCCATGACGGAGTCCACGTCGGCTATCGGGAGGTCTATCTTGTTGAGGACCGGGATGATCTCGAGGTCGTGCTCCATAGCCAGGTAGAGGTTGGCCAGGGTCTGAGCCTGGATGCCCTGGCTGGCGTCCACCACGAGGAGCGCGCCCTCGCAGGCGGCGATAGCCCGGGAGACCTCGTAACCGAAGTCCACGTGGCCGGGGGTGTCGATCAGGTTCAGGTTCCACTCGCCGTCCGGGCGGTTGTAGAGCACCCGCACGGCCTGGGCTTTTATGGTTATGCCCCGCTCCCGCTCGAGCTCCATGGTGTCGAGGACCTGCTCCATCCGCTCCCGCTCGGGGACGGCGTCGGTGAAGTCCAGGATGCGGTCTGCCAGCGTGCTCTTGCCGTGGTCTATGTGCGCGATTATGCAGAAGTTGCGCGTTCGCTCGATATCTATCACCCTCGGAGTCTAACATGATTGCCCGGCCGCACCCCGTGTGTTACATTCTCCCGGTTAGGGTACTTTCGATACCATTTACACCACAAGGAGCACAGAGAATGCCGGCACCATCCAAGCGCGACAAGCAAGCCCTGCGGAAGTACACCCTGAACCGCGGCGTCCGCACCCGGCTGCGCAACCTCTCCAAGGACTTCTACAAGGCGATAGACGCCGGAGACTACGAGCGGGCCGAGAAGATCCGCAACGACTCCCAAAAGCAGTTCTCGAGAGCCGCCAACAAGGGCATCATCCACCACAACCGCGCGGACCGCAGCATAAGCCGCTTCGACAAGGCCCTCGCCGGTACCAAGGGCGAGAGCTAACCAGAGCTCGCAGGAACGATCACACAGCCCCCGCCCGTAAGGGACGGGGGGCTTTCGTCTGCCTCGATAACCTCTACGGAGCCCCGGCGTGATACGGAATCCGGTTGACTACTTCGCGGCTTTCGTAGTTCGGGAGGTCGGGAGTCGTATTTGTCTTTTCCGACTCCCGACTCCCGAAGCGAGCGAAGCGACGCGCCTCCCGACTCCCGGGCCCACCAGAGATGGCATCATTTACCCGGATTCCGTATAAGGGCGTACTCCTCTAGTAGAAGACGTTCTCTCTGAGCCGCTGGTAGAGGCGGTAGTAGAGCGGCTCCAGCCTGTACCAGGCGGCGGCGCGGAGAGGCTCTACCGGCAGGTCCAGGCAGCCGAGGAAGTCTACCTCCTCGCCGCCGAAGCCCTTCTTGAACCGGTAGACCCCGTAGTACGGATGCCCTTCGTGCCGCTCCTCCCTTTTCGGGATGCCGACCATGTCGTAGTAGGTGATGCCGTGTTGCCTGGCCCAGCGCATCATGCCCCACTGCAGGGCGTAGGTGGGCTGGAGCCTGTGCCCCTTGTCGGGCGTGGCGCCGTACATGTGCCAGAGCTTGCCGCCGAAGTTGAAGGCGTAGCCGCCCGCCAGCGGCTCCCCCTCGTGCATGGCGAAGAAGAAGCGGCCCTGGTCGGCCGCGTTCATCCGGCGCATCACCTCCCGGAAGTACTCGGGGGGCCTCGTGATATGGAACCCTTCCTTCCGGCCGGCGAGGCCCAGCATCCAGCCGTAGAACGTCTCGAATGCCCACTCGAAGTCCTCCGGCTCTACGACCTCGACACCTTCCTTGAGGCTCTGGCGGATGTTGTAGCGGGTCGTCTTGCCCTTCTTGCCGGTCATCCTCGTTAGGAGCTCTTCCTCTGAACCGTCGAGGTCCACGAGGATGGTGGTGTTGAAGTTCAGGTCGTAGCGGGCCTTCTGGAACCCGATGTCCTCCAGAAGCTGCTTTACGTCCTCCCGCCCGGCAAAGACCTCGGGCTCTATCTTCACCGTGTGCGCGCCCTCGCGCTCCGCGGCGGCGGCCGCCGCGCCGAAGAAGGCCCTCACCGCGTCCTCATCTTCCCACGGTAGCCACGGCCCCTTTGTGCAGTACATCAGGGAGCCGGGCACGGGCAGCGTGCTACGCAGGAGGAACTGCCCGGTCCCGGCAACCTCTCCGTCCTTTTCGAGGATGAGGCGCAGGGGCCTCCACCCCTGACCGCGCTTGAACTCGGCCCACTCGAAGCTCTGCAGGGCGTGGCCGCCGCCGGGGGAGTCGCGCAGCCACTGGTCCCACTCCTCGCGGGTCGTGCCCCGGGCCTCCTTTACGGCGTAGCGGGCCGCTGCTCTCTGTGACGCTCTCACGGGCCGGGTTACCCGGCCACCCGGCCCGAGTCCGGCAGCGCCTCCTGGCCGTCGAGCACGTCTTCGGGCCTGCCGCCGGGCCTCAGCCCGTGGACCTCGCCTTCGAGGGTCAGGAGCTCGGCGGGGGAGGGGTGGCTCAGGAAGCCGAGGTTGCTCGCGCTGTAGCCGTACGCGCCGCTGTAGAACACCCCGACGAGGTCTCCCACCCGCGGCTCGGCGAGCGGGATGTTGTCCCCGAACTTGTCGAGCGGGGTGCAGCAGGGACCGGCGAGCGCCACGCCGTCCTCGCCGGGCACGCCCTCCATCCGGGTCAGGTTCAGGATCGGGTAGGCCTTGCGGAAGACCTGGCCCATGTTCCCCGTGGCGGTCAGGTGGTGGTTCATGCCGCCGTCGGTCACGGCGAAGGTCTTGCCCCGCACCTCCTTTACGTCCACGACCCGCGTCACGTAGACTCCCGCGTCGGCCACCAGGTACCGGCCGAGCTCGAAGATAAACCGGCAGCCCGCGAGCCGGGGGTCCTCTCGGTAGGCGGCGAGCAGCTCCCGGAAGCCCGCGCCGAAGCCTTCGAGGTCGAACTCCTGCATCTTCTCGAAGTACGGCACGCCGAAGCCGCCGCCGAAGTCGATCATCTCCAGCGGCCGTCCGGCGTGGTCGGCGGCCTCCAGCGCTATCTCCAATATGTTGCGGCAGTGCTCCAGGAGCGGCTCGACCTCGAAGACCTGAGTGGCCGTGTAGACGTGGACGCCCCGCAGGATGAGGCTCTTGTGGGCGGCCGTCCTCCGGACCACCGTCTCCAGGTCCTCCTGGTCCATGCCGAACTGCCCGACCGTGCCGCCCATCCGCATCCCGGAGCCCATGAGCTGGGCGGAAGGGTTGATCCTCAACCCCACCCCGACCGTGCGGCCCATCTCTTCCGCGATGGCGGCGAGGCGTTCCACCTCGTTCGGGGACTCGACGTTCACCGCGAAGATCCCCTCCTCGACCGCCCGCCGCAACTCGTCGTCCGTCTTTCCGGGGCCGGCGAAGACGATCTCCTCCGGCGGGAAACCGGCCGCCCGCGCCACCACGAGCTCGCCGGAGGAGGCGACCTCGGCCCCCGCCTCGTGCTGGCGGGCGATGAGCTGGCAGACGGCGAGGTTCGGGTTCGCCTTGACGGAGAACGAGACCTCCGTGCCGAGCGTCTCCCGCACCCGGCGGACCCGGTCCACGATCATCTCCCCGCTGTACAGGTAGAAGGGCGTGCCGTGCCGCTCCGCTATCCGGGAGATGGGTACACCGCCGGGTATGAACTCGCCGTCCGCCTCGCCCCCGAAGCGCTCCGCGAGCGCGAAGGCCTTATCCGTCTGTGTAAGCATTGCTAACCGCCTTCCGGTCGACCTTTCCGGAGCCGGTCTTCGGCAGCTCCTCCTGAAGGTGTATCTCCTTTGGCACCATGTACGGCGGCCCGTTCTCCACGCAGTGCTGCCGGAGGATGTCCACGCTCTCCGCGCCGCCCTCCCGCAGCGAGACCACCGCCACCACCTGCTGGCCCACGGCGTCGTCCTCCACCCCGAAGGCGCAGGCCTCGTGGACGATGCCCGAGCCTATCAGGAGGTTCTCTACCTCCTCGGGGCTCAGGCGGTAGCCCTGGGTCTTTATCATGTTGTCCGCGCGGCCGACGAAGTACAGGTACCCGTCCTCGTCCCTGCGGACCAGGTCGCCCGAGTAGACCACCCTCTCCTTGCCGAGGAGCTCCGGCGGGGCGAGGGGGTTCGGGCGGTAGGACTCCCGCGTGACCTCCTCCTTGCCCCAGTAGCCCAGCGCCACGGTCGGACCCCGGTGGACGAGCTCGCCGACCTCGCCGGGCCCGCACTCCCGGCCATCACTATCTATGACGAGTATCTCGGTGTCCGGTATGGCCCTGCCGATGCACTCCGTGCCCCGGTCTATCTCCTCCGGCGGCAGGTAGGTCGAGCGGAAGGCCTCCGTGAGACCGTACATCAGGTAGATGTCGGTCTCCGGCAGGAGGCGCCGCAGCTCGTCGAGGTTCGCCTGCGGGATACGCCCGCCGGTGTTCGCGATGTAGCGCAGGTGCTCCAGGGGCTCTTTTTCGAGCGCCTTCGCGCTCCGGACCAGCAGCGCCCACAGCGGCGGCACCCCGGTGAGGCCCGTGATCTCGTACCGGCGCAGCCCCTTCAGGAGGTCGCCCGGGAGCCGGGAGCGCTGCAGATACAGGGTGGCCCCGACCCGCAGGGCGGTCGTGAACTGGCTGAGCCCGGCGTCGAAGTTCAGCGGCAGCGCCGAGAGGATGCGGTCTTCCTCCGTGTTCTGGAGGTAGGTAGAGACGATCTGGGCTCCCACCACCAGGTTCCGCTGGCTCGTGGAGACGCCCTTCGGCATCCCGGTCGAGCCGGAGGTGTAGAGGATGGTCGCGAGGTCCACCTCGGAGACCCGCCGGGCCCCGGACGGCACGTCCCGCTCCTCGAGGACCTTCTCCAGAGAGACGGACTCCTCCGCCGCGCCGGCCCGGGGCTCCTCGCCCTTGTAGAACGCCGTCCGGAGGCTGCCGGCCTCGAGCTCCTGGAGCCGGGCGGAGTCCCCGACCATGACCCGGATGTCGCAGTCCCCGGCGATATACTCGGCCTGCGGGGCCTTGAGCAGCGGGCTGATGTTCACGAAGGCCGCACCGGCCTTGGAGGCCGCGAGCATCGCCACGATGGCCTCCGGGGACTTCTCCAGGTAGACGCCCACGCGGTCGCCCTTCCGGACGCCGGAGCCGACCAGCGCCGCGCAGAGGGCGTCGCTCTGGCGCTCCAGCTCGCCGTAGGTGTGCTCTTCCTTGCCGTCCACGACCGCGACCTTGCCGGGGCCCCGGTCCGTCGCGTTCCGTAGAAGGTCGTGCAGCACGAACTCCTGGTACAACGGCTAGGCCTTGCTCGCCACGAGGGAGGCTATGGAGCCGACCGTGCCGAAGTTCTCCTCGTCGAGCTCCTCGTCCTCGACGCTGATCCCGAACCTCTCCTCGAGGAACATCACGAGCTCCACCGTCTGCAACGAG
>JACCZN010000093.1 GCA_013695915.1 Rubrobacter sp. | reverse complement strand
CCGACGCCTGGATCGACGCCACGAAGACCAGGACAGGGTACGAGATCAACTTCAACCGCCACTTCTACAAGCCCGAGCCCCTGCGCCCGCTGGAGGAGATCCGGGCCGACATAGACGCCCTGGAGCGGGAGACCGAGGGCCTGCTGGAGCAGATCCTGGTAGAAACGGAGGATGGATAAATATGGCAAGCCAACGCTACGCCGTGACACAGCCGCCTATAGAGACCATCTTCACCTGGATCAAGTCCGGCGAGATCGCCATACCGGAGATACAGCGCCCGTTCGTGTGGAAGGCCGTCAAGGTCCGCAACTTCCTCGACTCGCTCTACCAGGGCTACCCGGTCGGCTTCCTTATCGCCTGGCGCAACCCCGACGTCAAGCTGAAGGACGGCACCTCGTCGCACGGCAGGCGCATTCTGATCGACGGCCAGCAGAGGGTGACGGCCCTCATGGCTGCCTTGCTCGGCAGAGAGGTCGTGAATAGCAACTACCAGAACTCCCGTATCCGCATAGCCTTCCACCCAGGGCGTGGGCAGTTCGAGGTAATGAACTCTGCGATCAGGAAAGACGTCTCGTGGATACCCGACATCTCCGAAGTCTTCGACCCCAACACGAGCATGTTCCAGTTCGTGGGCGACTACTGTGAGCGCAACCCCGGGACCAAGCAGGACGAGGTCTTCCGCAGCATCGAGCTTCTGCGGGGTATCACGAACAACCAGATCGGCCTTATAGAGCTCGCCGGCGAGCTAGACATAGAGACGGTCACCGAGATCTTCATCCGAGTCAACTCCGAGGGCGTGCCGCTCAACCAAGCCGACTTCGCCATGTCCAAGATCGCCGTGAACGAGACCTACGGCGGCAACATGCTGCGCAAGGCGATCGACTACTTCTGTCACCTGGCTGTTGCTCCGGAGTTTTTCCCTACGATACAGAACGACGAGGAGTTTACGAAGAGCGAATTCTTCCCGCGCATGAAGTGGCTGCAAGGGGAGAACGAAGACCTGTACGATCCTTCTTACACCGATATGCTGCGGGTGGCGTTCACGTCTGAGTTCCGGCGCGGACGCCTGGAGGACCTGGTCGCGCTTCTCTCCGGGCGCAACTTCGAGACCCGGCAGTACGAAGAGGCCATCGTTGAGAATTCGTTCTCCCGCCTGCGCCAGAGCGTGCTGCGGTTCATGAACGAGACGCACTTCAAGCGCTTTATAATGATCATCCGCTCCGCCGGGTTTGTGGACGCGGCCATGATCGGCTCGCAGAACGCTCTCAACTTCGCTTATGTACTGTACCTCGCTCTGCGCGACTCGGGTGTACCGAACGAGGAGATCGAGCGCCAGGTACGGCGGTGGTTCGTACTGTCCGTCCTGACGGGTCGGTACTCAAGCTCTCCGGAGACCGCCTTCGACCACGACATACGCGAGATACATGTACAGGGCATCTCGACCTACGCGGACAACGTGGTCCTCGGCGAGCTCTCGGACGCTTTCTGGGAGGCGTCTCTGCCACAGGCGATGAACACCTCGGTCGCGTCGAGCCCCTACTTCCGCCTCTTTCAGGCGGCGCAGGTAAAGGCGAACGATCTCGGATTTCTCTCACAGGACATAAACGTGCGCGAGCTGGTAGAGGTAAAGTCCGACGTCCATCATGTCTTTCCCCGCAACTACCTCAAGCAGCATGGTATGACCCGCGGCCAGTACAACCAGATCGCGAACTACGTGGTAACACAGAGCGAGATCAATATCGCCATCGGCAACAAGGAGCCGCAGGTGTACTTTACTCAGCTAGAGGAGCAGTACAACGGCGGCCCCAGGCGCTACGGGAACATCACCGACCCGGACGCACTGCGCGATAACCTCCGCGCCCACTGCATACCGGACGGTGTGGACGAGATGACCGCGGACGACTACCCGGAGTTCCTGGACGCACGCCGCAAGCTCATGGCAAAGAAGATCCGCGGCTACTTCGAGGGATTGTAGGGTATGAAGCTAAGACCATACCCAGAGTACAGGAAATCTGGTGTGCCGTGGCTTGGGGAGGTCCCGGCTCATTGGACCATTGCGCGGCTAAAACAGTTGGTCAAGAACGTATCAAACCAAACGGGCATCAGGAGGGAGGACGAGACTTACGTTGCGTTGGAGCACGTCGAAAGCTGGACCGGACAGATACGAACGTCGCAAGACGGAGTAGATTTCTCTAGCTTTGTGAAACGGTTCAAGCCTGAAGACGTGCTTTTCGGGAAGCTTCGTCCTTACCTGGCAAAAGTGGCGCGTCCTTCATACCGTGGCGTATGCGCTGGCGAATTTTTCGTTTTACGCTCGGCCTCGGGCGCAGATCACACTCCTCCGTTTCTCGAACAATTACTGCGAAGCGCACCTTTTATCGAGTTCGTAAACAGCTCTACTTTCGGAGCGAAGATGCCAAGGGCGGACTGGCATTTTGTCGGAAATGCTGAGGTCGCATGTCCTCCACCAGAGGAACAAGAACATATCGTCCACTTCCTCAACCATGCCGACCGGCTCGTCAACCGCCTCATCCGCGCCAAGCTGCGCCTGATCGAGCTGCTAAACGAGCAGAAGCAGGCCACCATCCACCGCGCCGTGACACGCGGCCTCGACCCCGACGTGCCGATGAAGCCCACCGGCCTCGACTGGCTGCCCGAGGTGCCGGAGCATTGGGAAGTAAAGCGATTGAAGTATTGCGTTCGGTTCGTAAGCGGAGGGACGCCAGACACGAACGAGCCTGATTTCTGGAACGGGGCTACTCCCTGGGTGTCGCCGAAGGACATGAAGACGCTCGATATCTACGAGACGGAAGATCACGTAACCGAGAAGGCCATACGTGAAGGGAAAACTCCCCTGGTACCGGAAAACTCCGTCTTGATGGTTGTAAGATCGGGTATTCTCCGAAAGCATATCCCTGTTGCAGTAGCGTGCCAAGCGGTCACTGTAAACCAGGATTTGAAGGGGATAATAGTCAATGAGCAGAAGTTGTCACCTTGTTTCTTAGCGGCTCAGATTGCAGGAAGCCAAGACGCTCTGTTGGCAGTATGGAGAAAGTTGGGCGCGACAGTAGAAAGCCTTGAACACGACTTTGTAGCCAACACGCTTTTCCCTGTGCCGCCTTTGAGCGAGCAAGAAGACATCCTGAGCACGATACGCTCAGAGTCTCGTTACATAGATCAAGCCATCGAACGCACCCGCCGCGAGATCGAGCTTATCCGCGAGTATCGCACGCGCCTCATCTCCGACGTGGTTACCGGCAAGCTGGACGTGCGCGGGGTGAAGTTGCCGGAGGTGGAGGAGGCGGAAGTAAGCCTGGACGGGCTGGATCCCGATGAGGCGGAAGAGCTGCCTGGAGCCGGGGAGGTTGCCGTTTCCGGCCCGGACCCTGCTTCCGGGGCGTTCCAAAGCACCCGTTGAAGGTCTTTCGGGCGATGAGGGCCGACGAGTGGGATGGGATGCCCGGCACCGGCGAGACCGGACGCTACCTGGGCGTGAGGCCGAACGTAGACGTACCCGTTGGCGAGGATGGCTCTGTCGAGCCCCGGGCGGGAGGGATGAGCGGCGTCCCGCCACCCGTCACGAACCTGGCGCGTCACCGGCTGCCGCACGAGCTCGGCGGCACCGGCAGAGACCCCGTCTTTGAACTCGAAACCGGCGAGCTATCCGGAGAACTGGTCTATCGCCTCGACCCGGACAGCCCCGGAGAGCACGGCTTCATAGAGCCGTCGCGCCGGATGAGCTTCGAGGGGTACCGGCGCGCCATACACGGGACCCGCGGCCTGTGGCACCGTCTGCCCGGGGGCGTGCGATAATGGGAGGTATCATGGAACAGGCGAGACAACCCGATGTGGCCGAGCGGGTCGCGGACCTCGCGCTAGCCGAGCCCTACGCGCGGGCGCTGCTGACGATAAGGGGGTACGCCGTGGGTCTTCTGGACACCGGCTACTCGCGCGAGGCGCTCTACGAGGACTTCGAGCGCGCGCGGGGCGTGCTGGAGGAGAGGGGCGCGCCCGGGGAGGCCGAGGATGCCGTCCTCGACGTCATGGACTTCCTCTCCGGCTTCTCTTCGAGCTTCATGAAGCTCTAGCGCCCGAGCCGAGACCGGCCGCAGTCCCCGGCTGACTGCTGCGGGGCGGATGCTATGATCAGCGCAAGGCGCGGTAAAGGCTCGGGAGTAATCCAGGTATCCGGAGACGAGGACTGGCGAGCACCAGAGGAGACCTTCGGCAACTCGGGTACCTGGCGAAACCCGGTACGGTGAAGGTCTCTGGCAAGACCGGTTGCGGAATGGGGTAGCCGCCGCCGGAAAGAGACTCTATCAGTGGAAAGGAAGGGTTTTGCGCACCTCGGATACCAGCGAAGGCGGCCTCGAAGCTCTAATCTCCGCCGCTCTAACCGGTAGAGCCTCGCAGGCAGCGGAAGGCGGGTCCGTTAGAGAAGCGTCCGTGGCCTACGGCGGCTCTGGATACGTCGAGGGCGACCCGCAGGACTACGACCGTTCCTGCTGCGTGGACCTCGCCAAGCTCCTCTCCTTCCTCCGAACCACACAGCCCGAAGCGGTGGAGAGACTGCAACTGGACGTAGATGGACCCTCGCGCCGCAAGTTTCTCGACCGTCTGCAAGGCGTAGTGGAGAAGCAGGGCGTGGTCGAGGTGCTGCGGAGGGGTGTAAGCCACGGCCCCGCCTCTGTAGACCTCTTCTACGGCACGCCGTCGCCGGGTAACGAGAAGGCCCGGGGGCTGTTCGAGGCCAACGTCTTCAGCGTCACCCGCCAGCTCCGCTATAGCCGCGACGGTACGGGCCTCGCCCTAGATCTCGGGCTGTTCATAAACGGCCTGCCGGTCTTTACCTTCGAGCTGAAGAACCGCCTCACCCACCAGACGGTCGAGGACGCCGTCGAGCAGTACCGGCGCGACCGCAGCTCGCGCGAGCCGCTCTTCCGCTTCGGCCGCTGCCTGGCGCACTTCGCCGTGGACGAGGAAGAGGTGCGCTTCTGTACGCACCTCCGGGGCAAGGAGTCGTGGTTCCTGCCGTTCAACAAGGGTTGGAACGACGGTGCCGGGAACCCGCCGGACCCGGACGGTCTCAAGACCGGCTACCTCTGGCGAGAGGTCCTCACCCGCGAGAGCCTGACGGACATCATCGAGAACTACGCACAGTTGGTCGAGATCCGGGACGAAAGTACGGGAAAGAGGCAGCGGAGCCAGGTCTTCCCACGCTATCACCAGCTCGACGTGGTACGGAAGCTGCTCGACGATGTCGGGCGGAGCGAGGTTGGACGACGCTACCTCGTCCAGCACTCCGCGGGCAGCGGCAAGAGCAACTCCATCGCGTGGCTCTCTCAGGGGCTCGTCGGCCTGGAACGGGATAGTGTTCCCGTCTTCGATTCTGTCGTCGTGGTCACCGACCGGAGGGTGCTGGACCGCCAGATCCAGGCTACCATCAAGCAGTTTGCCCAGGTCTCGGCCACGGTGGGCCACGCCGAGCACTCCGGCGATCTCCGGCGCTTCCTGGCGGACGGCAAGAAGATCATCATAACCACCGTGCAGAAATTCCCCTTCGTCCTGGAAGAGATCGGGGACGAGCACCGTGGCCGTTCCTTCGCCGTCGTTATCGACGAGGCTCACTCCAGCCAGGGCGGACGCACGGCGGGTAAGATGAACGCTGCGCTCTCCGAGAGGAGCAGCGAAGAAGAGGGGGAGACGGACGAGGACGTCATCAACCGCGCTATGGAGGAGCGTAAGATGCTCCCGAACGCGAGCTACTTCGCCTTTACCGCGACCCCGAAGAACAAGACGTTGGAGATCTTCGGCGAGCCGTACGAGGGCGGTTACGAGGTCAAGCACCGTCCATTCCACACCTACACCATGAAGCAGGCCATAGAAGAGGGCTTTATTCTCGACGTGCTCAGGCACTACACGCCAGTCGAGAGCTACTACCGGCTCATCAAGCGTGCCGAAGAAGACCCCGAGTTCGATACGAACAAGGCCCAGAAGAAGCTCCGGAGCTACGTGGAGAACCACGAGCACGCCGTCCGACAGAAGGCGGAGATCATGACCGACCACTTCCACGATCAGGTCCTGGCGAAGGGCAAGGTCGGAGGGGAAGCCCGGGCCATGGTGGCGACCGGCGGCATACAGCGCGCCATAGCCTATTTCTACGCCCTGCGCTCGTACCTGGCGGAGCGCAAGAGCCCTTACAAGGCGGTTGTCGCCTTCTCGGGCGAGCACGAGTACAGGGGAGAGACGGTTACGGAGGCCACGCTGAACGGCTTTCCGGCGGGCTCCATTCCCGAAGCTTTCCGCGAGGACCCGTACCGCTTCCTCGTGGTGGCCGACAAGTTCCAGACTGGCTACGACGAGCCTCTGCTACACACCATGTACGTGGACAAGCCGCTCTCCGGCATAAAGGCCGTGCAGACCCTATCTCGTCTCAACCGTTCCCACCCCAAAAAGCACGATACCTTCGTGCTCGATTTCCAGAACGAGGCCGAGGCTATTCGGGCCTCCTTCGAGCCCTACTACCGCACCACCACCCTCGGCGAAGAGACGGACCCCGACAAGCTGCACGATCTGGAGTCCGACCTCGCCGGCTCCCAGGTGTACTCTTCGAAGCAGGTGCAAAGCTTCGCCAACCTCTACCTGGCAGGCGCGGACCGGGAACAGCTCGACCCTATCCTGGATGCCTGTGTGGGACGCTATACCGGCGAGCTGGACGAGGATGGGCAGGTAGAGTTCAAAGGCAAGGCCAAGGCTTTCGTCCGTACCTACGGCTTTCTCGCCTCCATACTGCCGTACAACAAAGCCGGCTGGGAGCGGCTCTCCATATTCCTGAACTTCCTCGTTCCCAAGCTGCCTGCGCCCAAGGAAGAAGACCTCTCTCAAGGTATCCTGGAGACCATAGACATGGACAGCTACCGGGTCGAAGCGCGCTCGGCGCTGAGCATCGCGCTCTCCGACGAAGAGGCGGAGATCGGCGCGGTCCCTACCGAGGGCGGCGGTTACGCCACGGAGCCGGAGTTGGACCGCCTCAGCAACATCGTCAGGGACTTCAACGACCGTTTCGGTGGCATCGAGTGGAAGGACAGGGACAAGATCGAGCGGGTAATAGCGGAAGAGCTTCCTGCCAGGGTCTCGCAGGACAAGGCCTACCAGAACGCCATAGAGAACTCGGGCAGGGAGAACGCGCGCCTGGAGCACGACAGGGCGCTGGAGAGGGCCGTCACGGAGCTACTCTCGGATCACACCGAGCTCTTCAAGCAGTTCAGCGATAACCCGTCTTTCCAGCAGTGGCTCTCCGAGTCGAGCTTCTCGATGACCTATGGCGTTCCGTCCCGCAACGATAATCGGTAGATAGCGACCGCCTCTACGGCAGGAAGCTCTCTCCCGGCAGCCCGTCCGGATCTACCCTGAGCCAGGCGGCTACCGTGGCCCCGAGGTCTGCGAAGCCCTCGCGCACGCCGAGCTCCCGCGGTGCGCTGCCGCTGACGGCGAGGACGGGTACCCGTTCGCGGGTGTGGTCCGTGCCCCGGTAGGTCGGGTCGTTGCCGTGGTCGGCGGTTATTATGAGGAGGTCGTCTTCTCCGAGGGCGTCCAGGAGCTCCGGCAGGCGGTCGTCGAAGCGGTTGAGGTTGGCGGCCATGCCTTCAGGGTCGCGGCGGTGGCCGTACTCGGCGTCGAAGTCCACGAGGTTGGCGAAGATGAAGCCGCTCTCCGTGCTCTTCAGGGCTTCGAGGACAGCGTCTACCTTGGCGGCGTCGTCGGGCTTCCCGGGGAGGTGCTCCGTGATTCCCCGGCCGTCGAAGATGTCCCTTATCTTGCCGACGGCTACCGACTCGTGGCCGGCGTTCTTTATGCGGTCGAGGTAGGTCTCCTCGGGCGGGGTGATGCCGTAGTCGTGGCGGTTCTCGCTCTCGCGCTCGTAGGAGCCGTCGGAGCCGTGGAAGGGGCGGGCGATGACGCGCTCGACCAGGATCCCACCCTCCCCGATCAGCATTTCGTGGGCCTTTTCGCAGGCTTCGTAGAGCTCTTGCAGCGGTATGACGCCGGTGTTGGCGGCTACCTGGAAGACGGAGTCCGCGGAGGTGTAGACGATCCAGGATCCCGTCTTCTCCTGGTCCGGTCCGAGCTCCGTGATGACCTCCGTGCCTGAGGCAGGGCGGTTCCCTATCACCTCGCGCCCGGTCTCGTCCTCGAAGCGCTGCAAGATCTCCGGCGGGAAGCCCTCCGGGTAGGTGGGGAGCGCCTGGTCCAGGACGAGCCCCATCATCTCCCAGTGTCCGGCGAGCGTGGCCTTGGCCGCCGAGTGCTCGACCATGAGCCCCCACGAGGCCCGGGGAGCCTCCGCCGGCGGGACGCCCTCTAACGCCGCGAGGTTGCCGAGGCCCAGAGATTGCAGGTTCGGCAGGTCCAGGCCGCCCACCCTGCGGGCCGTGTTCCCCAGGGTGTCGGACCCTTCGTCGCCGAACTCGGCGGCGTCCGGGGCGTTCCCGACGCCTACCCCGTCGAGTACCACGACCACGGCTCTGCGTCCCATGCTCTCCTCCTTGCCGGACGGCGGGGTTACCGCGCCTCCGCTGGTACCTTACCCTATAAGCATACCGGCGATCGTGGCGCTCATCAGGTTCGCCAGGGTACCGGCCAGGACGGCGAGGAGGCCGAGCTGGGCGATCTGACCGCGGCGGTCGGGCGCGATGCCCCCGATACCTCCTATCAGGATGGCGATGGAGGCGAAGTTGGCGAAGCCGGTCAGGGCGAAGGTGATGATGGCCTCCGCCTTCTCGGAGAACTCCCCGTCTTCGGCCGCCGGGCCGAACTCGGCAAAGGCCACGAACTCGTTCAGCACGAGCTTCTGCCCGAGAAAGCCGCCAGCCGTCACGGCCTCCGCCCACGGCACCCCGATCAGGAACATCACCGGCGCAAAGACGAAGCCGAGTATCTGCTGGAACGTGATCTCCCCGAAGCCGAAGATGCCGCCGAGAGAGCCCAGTATCAGGTTCAGGAGCGCTATCAGGGAGATGAACGCGAGCAGCATCGCCCCGACGTTCAGCGCGAGCCGGAGGCCGTCGAGCGCCCCGCGGGCGGCGGCGTCTATGACGTTGCGGGGTCCCTCCTCCTCCGCTTCGGCGGCCTCGCGGTCCGCGACGGCCTCCCCTGCGCTCTCTATCTCGGTGGCGCTGGCGTCCACGGTCTCCCGGGTCTCCGTCTCGGGCATCAGCATCTTCGCCATCAGGAGGCCGCCCGGAGCGGCCATGAAGGCCGCTGCTATGAGGTACTCCAGCTGCGCCCCGAGGAGGGAGTACCCGACGAGCACGGAGCCCGCGACGCTGGCGAGCCCGCCCGTCATGATGGCGAAGAGCTCGGAGCGCGTCATGCCCGAGACGAACGGCCGCACGATCAGGGGTGCCTCTGTCTGCCCGACGAAGATGTTCGCCGTTGCCGACATGGACTCGGCCTGGCTAGTCCCCAGGAGCTTCTGGAGCGCGCCGCCGACGATCCGGACCACCCACTGCAGGATGTTCAGGTAGTAGAGCACCGCGGTCAGGGAGGCGAAGAAGACGATCACCGGCAGGACCTGGAAGGCGAAGAGAACGCCCTCCTCGGGCAGGGCCGGACCGAAGAGGAAGTCTATCCCCTCGCCGGAGGCGTCTATGACCTGCTGTACCCCGCTCGCGACCGTCTCCAGCGCCCGCTGGCCGAGGTCCGAGTACAGCACCAGCACGCCGAACAACACCTGTATCCCGAGAGCGCCGCCGACCGTGCGCGGCGAGATCGCCCGGCGGTCCGTCGAGAACAGGAACGCGATACCGAGCAGCACGGCGATGCCGCCCAGGCCCCACAAGATCTGCATCCTCTACCCCTTTCGACGCCGGAGCCCCCGGCCCCGGTACTACAGTACCTCTCTATCTGAGGTACATTACACACTCGCAGATGGACCCGCCCGAGAACGACAGAAGAACTCCCAGAGAAGAGCCCGGTAGCACCGTGCGCGAGGCGGTCCCCGAAGACGCCGGGGGCATCCACGCCCTCGCCGGGGAGCTCGCGCGCTCCATCGGGGACACGCCGCCGGAGCCCGGCGCACTCCGGGACCGGCTCTCGGAGCTCCTCGACGAGCCGCGGGCCCGGGTGCTCGTCGCCGAGGGAGCCGGAGGAGGGGTCGAGGGAGCGGCGACCCTCTGGATCAAGCCGGACCTCGCCCACGGGGACACGGTGGTCGAGGTGCCGATGCTCGTCGTGGCCGAGGGCTCCCGCAACCGGGGCGTGGGCCGGTTGCTCATGGAGGGGGTGCGCCGGGCCGCCGCGGAGAGCGGGGCCGGGCTCATAGAGCTCGTCGCCACCCGCGACAACGAGCCCGCCCGCAGCTTCTACCGCTCCCAGGGCTTTACCGAGACCGACCACGTCTCGCTGGAGTTCGTCGGGGAGATGCGCGCTCCGGAGGACCGCGGCGGAGGGTAAGCTCAGCACGCTCCGCTGCCCGGGAGGTCGTAAAGGCCGGTCGTATCTTCTATACTCGTGATGAATGCATGCTCCTTTATAGAACGGACCGCACGGCGACTAGAGAGAAGGACCATAAGATGCAAAGGGATGACCTCTTCGGGGCTCGCAGGGAGCTCTCCACCAACTCTGGCAACGTAACCATTCATAGCTTGCAGAAGCTGGCGGATGATGGCGTGGGGGACGTGTTCTCGCTGCCCTACGCCGTCCGGGTCCTGCTAGAGGCGCTCTTGAGGAACGCGGGGGGCAAGTTCGTCGGTCGGGAGGACGTCGAGGCCCTGGCGCAGTGGCCGGGGTCCATTGGCGGGGAGCTCGCCTACCTTCCCGCGCGGGTCGTCATGCAGGACTTCACCGGCGTGCCGGGTGTGGTGGACCTCGCGGCGATGCGGACCGCCATGCGGGACCTCGGGGGCGACCCGGACAGGATCAACCCTCTCGTCCCCTCGGACCTGGTAATAGACCACTCGGTGCAGGTGGACGCCTTCGGCTCCGTGGCGGCGCTGCAGTTCAACGCCGAGCGGGAGTTCGAGCGTAACCGCGAGCGGTACGAGTTCCTGCGCTGGGGCCAGCAGGCCTTCGACAACTTCAGCGTCGTGCCCCCGGCGACCGGCATCATCCACCAGGTCAACCTGGAGTACCTCGCCAAGGGCGTGCTCGTCAAGGACGGCGTCGCGATGCCGGACACGCTCGTCGGCACCGACAGCCACACCACCATGATCAACGGCCTCGGCGTCCTCGGCTGGGGCGTCGGGGGCATCGAGGCCGAGGCCGTGATGCTCGGCCAGCCCTACTACATGCTCGTCCCCGAGGTCATCGGCTTCAAGCTGACCGGCGCCCTCCCGGAGGGTGTGACCGCTACAGACCTCGTCCTGACCGTGACCCAGATACTCCGCAAGCACGGGGTCGTCGGCAAGTTCGTGGAGTTCTACGGCGACGGGCTCTCGAAGCTCCCGCTGCCCGATCGCGCCACGATAGCCAACATGTCACCCGAGTTCGGCGCGACCACGACCTTCTTCCCCGTGGACGACGAGACCCTGAAGTACCTCCGGGGCACGGGCCGCGACGAGGACCTCGTCCAGCTCGTGGAGCGCTACAGCAAGGAGCAGGGCCTCTTCCGCACCGACGATGGGTCCGAGCCCCGCTTCACGGAGACACTGGAGCTCGACATGAGCACCGTGGAGTCGAGCCTCGCCGGTCCGCGCCGGCCGCAGGACCGGCTCGCCCTCGCCGAGATGCAGCCCGCTTTCCACCGGGCCCTCGCGGAGATGACCGCCAAGCCGGAGACCAACGGCAAGAACGGCGGCGGCAGGTCCGACGGCACGGGCCACGAGGCCGACGACGCCGAGTCCTTCCCCGCGAGTGACACCCCGGTAGGGGCCGCGACCGTCACCAACGAGGGCGAGCCGGACGACCGGACGGTGGAGCCCGCCCCCGAGGACCTCCCGATAGACGACGCGACCGTGACCATCACCCTCGACGGCGAGGAGGCGTACATAAAGCACGGCTCGGCGGTGATAGCGGCGATCACGAGCTGCACCAACACCTCGAACCCCTCCGTGATGATGGGCGCCGGGCTGGTGGCGAAGAAGGCCGTCGAGAAGGGCCTCACCGTAGCGCCGCACGTAAAGACGAGCCTCGCGCCGGGATCCAAGGTAGTCACCGAGTACCTTCAGACCGCGGACCTCCTGCCGTACCTCGAGAAGCTCAAGTTCGACGTCGTCGGCTACGGCTGCACGACGTGCATCGGGAACTCGGGGCCTTTGGCGGAGGAGGTCTCGGAGGCCGTCTCGGATAACGACCTGGTCGTGGCGTCGGTGCTCTCGGGCAACCGGAACTTCGAGGGCCGCATCAACCCGGACGTGCGGGCCAACTACCTGGCCTCGCCGCCGCTCGTGGTCGCCTACGCGCTGGCCGGCACGGTGGATATAGACCTCTCCCGCGACCCTCTCGGGCACGACCGGGACGGGGAGCCCGTCTACCTGAGCGATATCTGGCCGTCGCAGGAGGAGGTCGCGCGGGAGACGGAGAAGGCCCTGGACCCGGAGATCTACAAGCAGCAGTACGCCAACGTCTACACGGGCAACGAGCAGTGGAACGAGGTGGACGTCCCCGAGGGTGAGCTCTACGCGTGGGACCCGGACTCGACCTACATCCAGGAGCCCTCGTTCTTCAAGGGCCTCTCGGCCGACCCCGAGCCCCTGACGGATGTCCGGAACGCCCGTATCCTGGTAAAGGTCGGGGACTCGGTCACGACCGACCACATTTCCCCGGCTGGCGCCATCCCCTCGAACTCCCCGGCGGGCCGGTATCTCATGGAGAAGGGCGTAGACCCCAGGAACTTCAACTCCTTCGGCTCCCGCCGGGGCAACCACGAGGTGATGGTCCGCGGCACCTTCGGCAACATCCGGCTCAGGAACGAGCTCCGTCCCGGCACCGAGGGCGGCGTCACCCTCCACTTCCCGGAGGGCGAGACCGGGGGAGAGGAGGCCTGGATCTACGACGCCGCGATGCGCTACAAGGAGGAGGAAGTGCCGCTCGTGGTGCTCGCGGGCAAGGAGTACGGCACCGGCTCCTCCCGCGACTGGGCGGCCAAGGGCACCTTCCTGCTCGGCATCCGGGCCGTCATCGCCGAGAGCTACGAGCGCATCCACCGCTCCAACCTCATCGGCATGGGCGTCCTGCCCCTGCAGTACCGGGACGGCGAGAACGCCGACACCTTGGGCCTCACCGGCACCGAGACCCTCGACATCGAGAGGCTGAACTCCGTCTCCTCCGGATCGGAGGTCATCGTCCGGGCCCGCGGCGAGAACGGCGAGGAGAAGACCTTCGCCACCAGGGCCCGCGTCGACTCGCCGGTCGAGGTCGAGTACCTCAAGAACGGCGGCATCCTCCAGACCGTCCTCCGCCAGCTCCTGAGGGAGAGTGCCTAGAACGCTAGAGGGAGAGGAGAGCCCGTGCCCGAGAAGGTGGTCGTCGCCCGCGAGATGCCGGAGGCCGGGCTTGGGCCCCTCGAAGGCTTCGACGTAACCGTACTCTCCGAGGAGCCCCCGGGCCGCGAGGCGCTCGTGGAGGCCGTCCGGGGCGCGGGTGGCCTGCTCACTACCGTCACTGAGAAGGTGGACGCCGGAGTCCTCGACGCTGCAGGCGGAGGACTGAAGGTCGTCGCGAACATGGCCGTCGGCTACGACAACGTGGACGTGGAGGCCGCCACCGGGCGCGGGGTCGTGGTCACCAACACCCCCGGCGTCCTTGATGAGACAACCGCGGACGTGGCGTTCATGCTGCTCCTCGCGGCGGCGCGGCGGCTCGGGGAGGGCGAGCGCATCGTGCGGGCCGGGGAGTGGGAGGCGTGGGGGCCGAAGATGCTCACCGGCCCCGACGTGTGGGGCAAGCGGCTCGGCATCGTCGGGTTCGGCAGGATCGGGCAGGCCGTCGCCCGCCGCGCCCGGGGCTTCGGGATGCAGGTCGCCTACACCGCCCGCTCCCCGAAAGAAGACGCCGAACACGAGCTCGGCGCCCGCCACCTCGACCTCGACGACCTCCTCCGGCAGAGCGACTTCGTGAGCCTCCACACCCCTCTTACGCAGGAGACCCGGCACCTGATCGGGGCGCGGGAGCTGGAACTCATGCCGGAGACCGCCGTGCTGGTAAACACTTCCCGCGGGCCGGTCGTGGACGAGGCAGCCCTTGCGGAAGCCCTCTCCGAGCGGCGCATCTTCGCCGCCGGTCTCGACGTCTACGAGGAGGAGCCGAAGGTGTACCCGAAGCTCCTGGGCCTTGAGAACGTCGTCCTCGCCCCGCACATCGGCAGCGCCTCCATCGAGACCCGGGGCAAGATGGCCGGGATGGCCGCCGAGAACGTCCGGGCCGTCCTCTCCGGGGAGCCGCCGCAGAACCCGGTCAACCTCTAGGGAGCCTGGACGCGCCCGATGGCAGAGGTGCGGGGCACACCACAGAAGCGTCGAGACTCCGAACGGGGAGGGAGCGCCGCATGGACTCGAATAGCCCCGTAGCAGTGGTGACCGGTGCCGCCCGGGGTATCGGGCGTGTCACCGCCCGCACGCTGGCCGAGCGCGGCTTCGCGGTGGCCGCCAACGACCTCGAAGCCCCGGAGGAGACGGTGGAGGAGGTCCGGGCGTCGGGGGCGGAGGCGCTGGCGCTGCCGGGGGATGTCTCGGATGAGGAGGCCGTGCGGGGTATGCTGCGGGTGGTGCTGGAGCGGTTCGGGTGGGTGGACGTGCTGGTGAACAACGCCGGGCTCATGTTCATCTCCCCGGCGGAGGAGACCACGCTCGATGAGTGGCGGCGCCTCCAGGAGGTGAACCTCACCGGGCCGTTCCTCACCTGCCGGGAGTTCGGCGGGGAGATGCTGCGCCGGGGCGCGGGGAGCATCGTGAACGTGAGCTCGGTGGCCGGGCTGCTGGGCATCGGCAACCGCTCCGCCTACAACGCGAGCAAGCACGGTCTGATCGGCCTGACCCGCACCCTGGCGGCCGAATGGGGCGGGCGTGGCGTGCGGGTCAACGCGGTCTGTCCCGGCTGGGTAAAGACGGAGCGGGACGCGGGCGACCAGGCCTCCGGAGACTACACCGACGCCGACATCGAGGGCCGCAACCCGATGGGCCGCTTCGCTACCCCGGAGGACGTCGCCCGGTCCATCGCGTTCCTCGCCGACCCGGAACAGAGCGGCTTCGTGAACGGCCACACCCTCTCCGTGGACGGCGGCTGGTACGGTGACGGGAGCTGGGAGAGCCTGCGGCGTGGCAAGCAGGGCCCTCAGCCCGGTTGACCCTCCAGCACTCCTCCCGGCTCGGGTGGCGCGGTCGCGGGGATAGTAACATCTAGCCGCTCCCCGGTACCAGGTCCGGGAGCCTATGGTCAGATCTCAACGCCCGGCTTCGGGGAAAGGACGTCCGCATGGAGTACCAGACGATAAAAGGAGAACAGGTCCCCTCGCTCGGTCTCGGTACCTGGAGGATGTCGGGGAGGCAGTGTGAAGCGGCGGTCGAGAAGGCCCTGGC
>JACCZN010000078.1 GCA_013695915.1 Rubrobacter sp. | reverse complement strand
CTGACCTCTCTAGCAATGGCCGATCTCTCGTACAGGAGCGCAGGAGCGGAGTGATGGGCGCATGAGGGGAGTTCAGAGATCGGCTGTGTAGCTCCCCGAGCCCCATTGTCCACCTTCTCGCACGGCTTCATAGAGGTCACCGCCCAGCCCTGCAAGACGCCACCCGGAATAGAGACCCCCCGCTAAACCCATAACGCGTGGCTCTGCTATACTCTCGGCACAACATAACAACATTCGTTAGGATGTGTGTATGAGCGAGGACCGTTGCGACCTGTTGTGCATAGACGCTCCGCGGGCGGAGTCTATCCGCCGGGTATTGCCGGGTGAGGAGGAGGCCGAGGGGTCGGCCGAGAGGGCGCGGGCGCTTGCGGACCCGACGCGGCTCGTCCTGGCGGTTGCGTTGCGGGAGGGCGGGGAGCTCTGTGTCTGCGACCTGGCCTGGATCTCGGGCCGCTCGCAGAACCTGGTCTCGCACCATATGCGCACGCTGCGCTCCCGGAGCCTGGTCCGCTCCCGCAGGGACGGCAAGCTCGTCATGTACTCCCTGACGGAGACCGGTCACTTCCTGCTCCCAGCCGTGCTCGGCGAGCCGGTGGGGAAGCCGGGCGCGTGAGCCTCCGCAAGAAGCCGCTCCCGGTGCTCCAGCCGGGAGCACACCACGAGGAGCCGCCGCCCGCGCCGGAGGACGGCGGGGAGCCTTCTACGGAGAGTACCGAGCGCACGGTGCTCCGGGTCGGGGGCATGGACTGCGCGAGCTGCGCGGCGACCGTCGAGCGGCGGGTGGGGCGGCTGCCGGGCGTCCGTCGGGCCGTGGTCAACTTCGCCGCCGGACGGCTGGACGCCGAGCACGCGCCCGGCCTGGACCCCGCGCAGATAGAGCAGGCCGTCGAGAGCGCGGGGTACGGCGTGATCCGGGCCCAGAGGGCGGAGACCGCCTCTCTGTGGCGCACGCCGAGGGTTCTTTCGATGCTCGGGGCCGCGCTCCTGCTCCTCGCGGCTTTTGGCCTGGATCTCTCGGACCTCGCCTGGCCTCCGGCCGTTGCGGTCTACCTGACGGCGGTGCTGGTCGGTGGGGTGCCGATCTTCCGGGCGGCCCTCTCGGCGCTGCGCTCCCGGCACCTGGACATGAACGTCCTGATGAGCGTGGCGGTCGTGGGGGCGGCGGGTATCGGGGCCTGGGGGGAGGCCGCGCTCGTCGTGGTGCTCTTCGCCGCCGGGAACGCCCTGCAGTCCTACGCGGTGGACCGCACGCGCGGCGCCGTGCGCGCCCTGGTACAGCTTGCGCCGGAGGAGGTGACCGTCAGCCGGGAGGGTGTCGAGCGGGCTGTAGCTGCCGGGGAGGTCCGCGTCGGGGACCGCGTCGTGGTCCGGCCCGGCGAGCGTCTGGCGGTGGACGGCGAGGTCGAAGAGGGGGAGTCCGCTGTAGACGAGGCCCCGATCACGGGTGAGAGCGTGCCGGTCGAGAAGGTGCCCGGGGACCCCGTCTTCTCCGGGAGCCTGAACGGCTCGGGGGGTCTCGTGGTCCGGGCGGCCCGGGAGGCGGAGGACTCCACGCTGCAGAAGATCTCGCGCTCCGTAGACGAGGCCCAGGCGAGCAAGGCCCCCGCCGAGCAGTTCGTCGACCGCTTCTCCCGGGTCTACACCCCGCTCGTCGTCGGGCTCGCGGCGGTCCTGGCTGTGGTGCCGCCAATCCTCGGCGGGGACTTCGGCACGTGGTTCTACCGGGCGCTCGCGCTGCTCATAATCGCCTGTCCGTGCTCGCTCGTGATCTCGACCCCCGTCACCATGGTCTCCGGCATCGGGGCCGCCTCCCGGCGGGGAGTCCTCGTCAAGGGCGGGGCCGCGTTGGAGGCCTCGGGCGGCATCCGGACGCTCGTCTTCGACAAGACCGGCACCCTCACGGAGGGCCGGCCGGTGCTCGTCCGCACCGCGGTCCTCGATGGTATCTCGGAGGAGGAGGCCCTGCGGCTCGCGGGGGCTCTGGAGCGCTTCTCCGAGCATCCCCTGGCCCACGCGATGCTCACCGCCGCCGGGGGGCTGGACCTGCCCCCGGTGGAGGGTTTCCGGGCAATCGCCGGCCGGGGCGCCGAGGGCGTGGTCCTGGGCCGCCGGTACCTCGTGGGCAGCCCCCGGCTCTTCGCCGAGAGGGGCATCTCTCTCGAGGGCGCTGGAACCGTCCTCGCCGAGGTGGAGCGAGCCGGGGAGACGCCGGTCGTACTCGGAGACGAGAGAGGGGCCGTCGCCGTCTTCGGGCTCGCCGACAGCCTGCGCCCGGACGCGGCATCCGCCGTCCGGGCGCTGCGGGAGGCCGGTGTGGAGCGGCTCGTGATGCTCACGGGGGACGCCGAGGCCCCGGCCCGGCGTGTCGCGGCGGAGCTCGGCATTGAGCACCGGGCCGGTCTCCTGCCGGAAGAGAAGACCGCCGCCGTGCGCGAGCTCGCCGCGGAGCACGGGCCGGTCGGCATGGTAGGCGACGGCATAAACGACGCCCCGGCGCTCGCCGCCGCCTCCGCGAGCTTCGCCATGGGGGCCGCGGGCACCGGCGTGGCCCTAGAGACCGCCGACGTGGCGCTCGTAAAGGACGACCTCGCGGGTCTCGCCCGTGCCGTCCGGCTCTCCCGCTCCGCCGGGCGCGTGGTCCGGCAGAACATCCTGGCCTCTATCCTCGTGAAGGGCGTCTTCGTGCTCCTGGCCCCTCTGGGGCTCGTCACCCTGCCCCTGGCCGTGCTCGCCGACATGGGGACCTCCATCGGCGTCACCCTGAACGGCCTGCGTCTCTTCGGGCGCTCCGGCGACGAGTAGGCCGCAGGGCCGGCGGCACGACGACCAACCAGATGTTGGGCCGGCGGGAGCGCGGGCTCACTATGTTGAGTGCTGTAACGGTTGGGACAGGTGGTAGTATTCAGCCCGCCGTGATGCATATATAATTGCTCTCTGTGAAGAAGTATCGAAGGTGGTGACCTGCTGAACACTCCTACCGGGACGGTACTCGGCGGACGGTACAGGATACAGAGCACGCTCGGCAAGGGCGGCATGGCCGTCGTCTACCGGGCGGAGGACGTCATACTCGGGCGGACCGTGGCGCTCAAGACCCTGCGCGAGCGTTACGCCGAGGACCTGGCGTTCCAGCGGCGCTTCAAGCAGGAGGCCCGGGCCATGGCCTCGCTGGACCATCCGAACATCGTCAAGGTCTACGACATCTCCCAGGACGGCGAGGTGCCGGTCATCGTGGCGGAGTGCATCGAGGGGGAGGACGTGGGCCGCATCCTCACCCGGCGGGGAAGGACGGACCCGGGGTGGGCCCTGCAGGTCGTGGAGCAGCTCCTGAGCGCGCTCTCCTACGCGCACGAGCGGGGCATCGTGCACCGGGACGTAAAGCCCTCGAACATCCTCATGACCGGCGACGGGAGCGTAAAGGTCGCGGACTTCGGCATCGCCAGCCTGCCCGAGCAGACCACCGGGGGCTCGTGGGAGTCGGGTGAGATCATCGGCAGTGCCCGCTACATGGCCCCCGAGCAGCTCACCGGCGGCGTAGCCACTCCCCAGAGCGACCTCTACTCCGTGGGCATCCTGCTCTACCACTGCCTTACCGGCGAGCCGCCCTTCTCCGGCGACACCCGGACCGTCGCGCGCCGCCAACTCCAGGAGAGCCCGGTACCCCCGCGCCGTCTGAACAGGAAGATACCGCCCGAGCTCGACCGGGAGATCCTCAAGGTCCTCTCCAAGGACCCCGAGGAGCGCCACGCTACGGCCTCCGAGATGCGGAGAGACCTGCGGGAGACCCGGTCCTCCGGAGGGAGCGTGGTGCCCGCGGGCCTCTCCTCCCTGCTAGGGGAACGCCGCCGGCGGCTGCTCCTGGCTCCCGCCGTCGCCGTGCTGCTCGCCGGCGGGGGCATGGCGTACGGTCTCTCCGGCTCCCAGGACGTCGAACTCCCGTCCCTCTCCGCCACGGGCTCCGTGGAGCAGGGCTCCGTAGAGGCACCCGAGCCACAGCAGGCCGCTCAGGAGGAGGGGGGCCAGGATCAGGCGCCCGGTGAGGCGGCGGAGCCCGGCGCTACAGTCCCGGAGACGGAGGAGACAGAAGAGGCCGGAGGTTCCCGGGACAATGAGGGAAGCTCGGAGGAGGCCGGAGGTTCCCAGGACACTGAGGGAGGCTCGGAGGCTACGGAGGAGTACGTGAGGGTGCCGAATACCGACCAGTACTTCGACTACTGGGCGGCGGAGGTGCTGGAGAGCCGGGGCTTCGAGGTCGAGATCGTCTACGAGTACAGGGACCGGTACGCCAACCGCGGCGTCACCTGGGCAACGGAGCCCGCGGCCGGGAGCGAGGCCCCGGCCGGGTCTACAATAACCATCTACTCCACGCCGCTGGACGAGCCGCAGCCGCAGCTCTAGCTAGCTTCGGCCTTCCAGGTGCTCCCGCTCGCCGCCTATCGCGTTGGCTATGAAGGGGTAGCGGTAGTCCTCGCCCCGCCCTACCTTGTAGGCTGCGTACGAGCTCTGTACGAAGGGCACGGCGCTCAGGATAGCCATTAGCGGGACCAGCAGGAACCCGATCAGGACAGCCATCAGGAAGAAGGTCGCGGTCCAGCCCACGGTCAGGACCACCAGCCAGGCGACCTGGTACCACAGAGACTGCAGCGAGTGGAACGCTACCCTCTGGGAGCGCTCCCGGTAGAAGAGCCACACCGCCCCCGCCGCGACGGGTCCCAGGAACCCGGTAAACAGGTTCAGGAAGATGCTCAGGTGGGAGAGCATGGACCAGGTGCGCTCGTCCTGGACGCTCACCTCCCCGCCCGAGCTGTGGCCCCCGGAGCCTTCTAGCTCGTCGCCCGGCTCCCGGGGCCTGCCGTAGTTTCTGTGATCCTCTTGCACGTTCACGCTCCTTTTCGGGCTCGAAACACCTCTACGTCCGTCCCGCCAGGTACACCCGGCGGCGGAGAGCGGCGGTGCGGTACACGAGAAAGACCGCCACCGGCAGGGCCGGAGCACCCTCCTCTCGCGGGACCGCGACCTCGTAGCCTCGGCTCGCGAGCCCGCCCCTCACGCGGACCTCGCCCGAGCCGGCGTCGCCACCGGACGCCCGGGCCACCGCCCTGTTGCGGAGTAAGCAAGATCTTACCTCGTATCGCTTCCCCAGGCAGTGAACCTCTTCCACCCCGTCTCCCGCAGGCCCGGGGACCAGGATGCTGCTCCCGCCCTCCACCATCCGGTAGCGGTGCCCCGGCTCTCCGGTAGCCTCTATCGAGGCCGAGATCTCCCCGGCCTCGAACACCGCACCCCGGAGTCCCTCCATCCGCAACAGGCCTAGCTCTTCTCCGCCGCGGCCCACCAGGCTGTACTCCGCCGCCAGCAACCCCCGGGGCCGGAAGGTGAGCGTTCCGCCCAGAGCGTCCCCGAGCCGCGACCAGCGCCGCAGGCTCTCCGGGTGCAAGGTCTCTTCGGGCAGGGAACTCATCGTACGAACCCTATACGCAGGGGAGGAGTGTAGAGTTTCGCCGGGAGAGAGGTTAAATTACCGTGAGAACCGCGGAGCACGGACCGCAACCTCCAGGACCGGCGGCCCGTACCCCGCGCTTTTCGCAAACGGAGAAGGAGTGGCAGCGCCATGGAGTTGAAGAACAAGGACGACCTCCGCAAAGAGATACTACAGGCCTGGCTCAGGAGCGCCTGGGTCTATCCGCAGGAGGGGCCGGACCAGAACACTTACCTGCGCCTGACCCCCGGGGGCCGCCTCAAGATGCGGGCCAGGATAGGAGAGCTCGAGGCCTCGCTCGGCGAGGACGGCGCGGAGCTCGCCCGCCAGGAAGAGGCCGGCAGCATCCCCGCCGAGCGCGACAAGCTGGAGCTCGCCATGATGGTCCAGGCATACACCTCCGAGCGCCGCTTCATACAGAGCCAGGGCACGAGCCTCGGCTCCGCGGCCGTAACGGTCGAGGAAGAGAATGGGGGAGAGGAGCCAGAAGCGCAGTAGGCGGTTCACCGGTTGCGGCTCACTTGTTGTAGGTCATCGAGACTTCCTGGTAGTGGCCGCACTCCGGGCAGGTGAACGCCCGGCAGTGCCGCACACCGTAGGCGGGGACGATGGTGGTCTTGTTGTACGGGTAGGTGTGGCCGCACGCGCTGCACTTCTGCTTATAGGTCACCACCGTGCCCCGGGTGTTTACGATCTCGCCGCCCTCTATCTCTATCGTCGCCAAGGTGCTGCCTCCGTAGAATCGGTGCTCACCGGTATTCTATCCGAGGCTGTGGCGTCTCCGGGACCGGTCCCTACCGGCCGAGGAGCCTGCGGTACCAGGGACGGCGCCGGCTCTCGCGGTGCTGTCCTCTCTCCGGGGCTTCACCGAGCCTCGGGAGGCCGTGCTCGGTGCGCGCGGCGTTGCGACCCTCCACGAGCTCCGGGTCGGACTCCCAGCCCTCGCCGACCTCCTCCCTTATCTCTGCGGCTATCCCGGAGAGCCGGGCCTCGTCCACGCCGCCGAGCCGGGCGGACTCGTACTTTATGCCGAGCAGCAGGCGGCTCTTGTCGTAGATCCGGCCTCCCCCAACGCCGCCCGTCTCCCGGGGGCTACGAGCTCTTCAACTCCTCCGTGACCAACGCTCCCCGGGTCTCCTTGCGGAGCTCCACCTTGGCCACCGCGGCCCGGTGTACCTCGTCGGGGCCGTCGGCGAGCCGGAGGGCCCTGGACGAGGCCCACATGTAGGCGAGCGGGAAGTCCCCCGTGACGCCGCCGCCGCCATGGGCCTGTATGGCCCGGTCGAGGACCTTGAGCGCCACGTTCGGGGCCGCGACCTTTATCTGGGCTATCTCGGACCTGGCCTCCTTGTTGCCGACCTTGTCCATCATGTCCGCGGCCTTGAGGGTGAGGAGCCGGGCCTGCTCTATCTCCATGCGGGAATCGGCTATCCACTCCATCACCACGCCCTGCTCGGCGATGGGCTTTCCGAAGGCTACCCGCTCCTTGGTGCGGCTGCACATGGCCTCCAGCGCCCTCTCGGCGACGCCTATGAGCCGCATGCAGTGGTGTATCCTGCCGGGGCCGAGGCGGCCCTGGGCTATGGCGAAGCCCTTGCCCTCGTCCCAGATGATGTTCTCCCTGGGGACGCGGACGTCGTTGAACTCTATCTCGGCGTGGCCGTGGGGGGCGTCGTCGTAGCCGAAGACGGGTAGCATGCGCTCCACCTCCACGCCCGGCGTGTCGAGGGGGACCAGGATCATGGACTGCTGCTCGTGCTTTGCGGCTTCGGGGTCCGTCTTGCCCATGACGATGGAGATCTCGCACCGCGGGTCTCCGGCCCCGGAGGACCACCACTTGCGGCCGTTTACGATGTACTCCTCGCCGGAAGGCTCTATGCGGGCCTGGATGTTGGTGGCGTCCGAGGAGGCCACCTCGGGCTCTGTCATGCAGAAGGCCGAGCGGATCTCACCCTCCACGAGCGGCTTGAGCCACCGCTCCTTCTGCGCTTCGGTGCCGTAGCGCAGCAGCACCTCCATGTTCCCGGTGTCCGGCGCCGAGCAGTTAAAGGCCTCCGGAGCCATGTGGCTGCGCCCCATGATCTCGCAGAGAGGAGCGTACTCCAGGTTCTTGAGCCCGGCTCCGAGCTCGGGGTCCGGGAGCCACAGGTTCCACAGCCCGGCGGCCCTTGCACGGTCCTTGAGCTCCTCCATGATCGGGGGCACCTGCCAGCGCTCGCCGCGGGAGGTGGCGTCCTCTAGCTGCTCGTGGAAGGTCTTCTCGTTGGGGTAGATGTGCTCGTCCATGAACGCTTCGAGGCGCTCCCGGAGCTTCTGTACCTTCTCTGAATACTCGAAGTCCACCGTCTCTCCTCCTGTCGGGCCGAACGTCAACGACCGCGCGATCCCTCTCTCCCCGGAAGATGGCGGTCCGTGTGATTCTGGCATAGCCGTACTACCGTCGCAAGCTCGACGGCTCCCGGACCCACGGGGGTTCCGGGTGACCGGCCGGGGGCGATGATATTATCTCCGGATGCTCTGTTACCCCGCGTTCTCTCTGCGTAACCCGAGACCTCTCGGGGCCTAGGAAGAGCGGGGGAGATGAGGTACCAGCCCATACTGATCGCGGTCGCCGTCGCCACGGGCGGGGTGCTGCCGGCCTTCCTGACCGGCGGCCTCGCGGTCCAGATACGGGACGAACTCGGCTTCGGGGCCGGGGCGCTCGGGCTCGCGGTGGCGCTCTTCTTCGGCTCTTCCGCGCTGGCCTCGGTGGTCTCGGGGCTCTTCGTGGAGCGCGTCGGCTCGCACCCCGGGATGCGGGTGGCCGCCGTGGGGAGTGCGGCCTCGCTCCTGGCGGTCGCCGTCTTTGCGGGTTCCTGGTGGGGGCTGGTCGTCTGCCTGGTCTTCGGCGGCTTCGCCAACGCCGTCTCGCAGCTCGCGACCAACCTCTCCGTAGCCCACGAGGTGCCCCCCGGCCGTCAGGGGCTGGCCTTCGGCATAAAGCAGTCCGCCATACCCGCGGCGACCCTCCTGGCGGGCCTCGCCGTGCCGGGGATCGCGCTGACCCTCGGCTGGCGCTGGGCCTTTGTCGGGGCGGCCGCGCTGGTCCTCTTCGTCGCCGGGCTCGTGCCCCGGGAAGAGGACGACGTCCGGCCCCGGGAGCAGGTCACGAACGGCGGGCGGGCCCCCACTACCCCCCTGGTGGTGCTCGCCCTGGGCATCGGTCTCGGGTCCACGGCGGCCACGCCCCTCGGGGCGTTCGTGGTGGAGTCGGCGGTCGCCTCCGGGATAGAGGTCGGGGCCGCGGGGCTGCTGCTCGCGTTCGGTAGCGCGGTCGGGATAACCGTCCGGGTCGTGCTCGGCCACCTCGTGGACTCCATGCAGGGCGGCCGCCTGCGCCTGGTCTCCGGCATGCTCGGCCTCGGGGTCGTGGCGTTTGTCCTGCTGGCCACCGGCACCGACGTCTTTGTCGTGGCCGGTACCGTGCTCGGCTACGGCGCGGGCTGGGGGTGGCCGGGTATCTTCAACTTCGCGATCGTTAAGTCCAACCCCGGCGCACCCGCGGCCGCGACCGGCATCACCCAGACCGGCGCGTCCCTCGGGGCCGCCATCGGCCCGCTGGTCTTCGGGCTCGTCGTGGAGCGGGCCTCCTACGGCGCCGCCTGGACCACAGCCGGCACACTGGCCCTGCTCGCCGCCCTGACCATAGCGGTCGGCCGCAACCTACTCGTGCGAGAACGCCCCGCGAAGTCCGAGACCGGGTAGCATGTAAGGATCCGAGGTGTAAGGACCGGAGGCCGTACGGGGAGGACGCAGACGAGAGCGGCGGGCGAGTGAGTAGTACTTTCTCCGGGGGCCTGCACCAGCGCTACCCGGCGGTAGCCGTGCTGGTGCTCGCGCTGGCCGCCCTCTCCGGGTCGGTCGGTCCCGAGCCTGCGCCTGCCGGGGACGAGGGGCCGGGGCCCGCGCCCCTGAGGGCTGCGGGGCTCATCGGGGACCAGTCCTCGCCCGGCTCCGTGTCCCCCGTCCCTCCGGAGAGAGCCCGGGGGGCGAGCTACCTGCCGGGGAGCAACGTCCTGCGGCTGGCCGACGGCTCGCTGCTCCACCTGCCGCCCGGGGCCTCCGAGGGCGTCGCCTCCCCGGAACCCGACGCCCGGACGGAGGCTCAGGTCCGGGAGAGCCGGGCCTGGCTCGACCGGGGCCTCGTACCCGGCGAGAGTGTAGCCGAGCGTCGGGTCGCGGAGCGCGCGCTGCTCGACCTGCGGCTCCTCACCCGCCCGGGCGGCGCCGCGATAGCGAGCCTCTACCCGCGCTGGGACCACGTCTGGCCCCGGGACGCGAGCTGGTTCTCCGTGGCGTTCTCCACGACCGGCCACCGCGAGGAGGCCCTCTCGATACTCCGCTTCCTCGCGGACGTCCAGAGCCCGGACGGCACCTGGGAGGCCCGGTACCATCCCGACGGGTCCCCCGTCTTCGACGGGCGCCGTCCGCAGCTCGACGGCAACGGCTGGTTCCTCTGGGCGGTCTGGTACTGGTCGGTGACCGGCCCCGGGACCCCGGAGGATCGCGAGCACCTCAGGGAGCTCTGGCCGGTGGTCGAGAAAGCCGCCGGAGCCGCGGCCGGGCGCCTCCGGCCCGGGGGTCTGCCGCCGCCCGGCCCGGACTACTGGGAGACGGACACGAGGCTCCCGAACCTTGGCACCGCAGCGCCCCTGCGCACGGGGCTGCGCGCCGCCGCGGACCTCGCGGCCCGCCTCGGGCACCCGGCGGAGGCCCGCCGTTACGGGGCCGCCGCGGTCCGGCTGGATGCCGCTATCGGCCGCGAGTTCGGTCCCGCAGGCTACAGCCGCACGCCGCGCCCCGGTAGCGGGGCCGACTCGGCGGTGAACTTCCTGGCCCTGCCGTTCGCTCCGCCCGACCCCGGTGTGGAGCGGGCCATAGACCGGGCGGCGGCGGACCTCGCAACACCGGCCGGCGGCGTGGTCCCCGGCGAGGCATTCCCGGACGAGAAGGTCGCCTGGACGCCGTCCACCGCCTTCTTCGCGCTCTCGGCCGCGGCCTCCGGCGACCGGGAGGCCGCCGACCGCCGGCTGGGCTGGCTCTCCGGGCACCGCACGCAGCTCGGCGCCTTCCCGGAGAAGGTCTCCGCAGAGGGCGAGCCCCTCTCCGTGGCGCCGCTCGGCTGGACGGCCGCGATCTTCCTGCTCGCCCTCTCGGCTCGGGAACAGCCGCTGCCGGTGCCGCCTGTCCCGCCGCCGGAGGACCGCTGGATGCCGTAGGCCCGCGCTCGCGCGGGCGGGAGCCTTCCTAGAGGCTTCCGCCCGTGTCCGACAGGTGCGGGTGAGCGACTCCCCCGAAAGCCCGTTTCGGGGAGGCGGAGAAGACGAAGCGGTCGTCGACCGCGGCGGCGTAGTTGCCGTCCTCGGAGTCGAGGCGCGCGAGAAAGGCCCTCACTACCTGCGGGTCGAGGCCCGGGCCGGAGAGGCCGACCAGCTCCCGCCGGGCCTCGGCCGGGGAGAGGCCGGGGCTGTGCGGCCCGTCCAGCACGAACGAGGCGTACCGCCCGGCGACCGAGAGTATCCTGGCCTCCAGCGGGATCCACTCCCCCCGCAGCCGGTCCGGGTACCCGGCGCCGTCCGGCCGCTCGTGGTGCCAGCGGACCCAGCGGGAGGCCTCCTCGAACTCCGGGACGCTCGCCAAGACACGCTCGCTCTCCA
>JACCZN010000217.1 GCA_013695915.1 Rubrobacter sp. | reverse complement strand
GCGGAGACCCGCGACCCCGCGCCGCTCGCCGACGCGGTAAGGAGCGACCCCAAACCGCTCGCGGCCCTGGCCGTGCTGCTGGCCGTCTCCCTGAGCCTCGTGGCGCGGGCCGCCCGCCGCAAGGAGGAGTAGGCTCCTGCTCCCCACCGCAGCCCGGACCTGGTAACCCGGCGAGGCCCTGGAGCTGAGCCACGTACACTTCCAGCCGGTCGGCGGGGCCGCGGGCGACATGACGCTCGCGAGCCTCGCCGCGGCCGGCGCCTCCCTGGAGGAGGTCTCCCGCCGCCTGCAAGGTCTCGGGGTGCCGTTCGGGCTCTCGGGAGACCCCGTCGAGGTAAACGGGGTCGGGGCGCTCCGGGTCTCCGTCTCGTGCCCCGGGGAGGACCACCACCGCAACCTCCGCGACGTGGAGGCCCTGATAGACCGCGCGGGCCTGCAGGTCCGAGCGGCGGAGCGCGCGGTGGCGGCCTTCCGGCGGCTTGCGGAGGCCGAGGGCTCGGTGCACCGCCTCCCGCCGGAGGCGGTGACCTTCCACGAGGTCGGGGCGGTAGACTCCATCGTGGACGTGGTGGGGACCTGTGTGGCGCTCGAGCTGCTGGAGGTTGAGACCGTCAGCTGCGGGCCGCTCCCGATGGGGAGCGGGGTGGTCTCCGCCGCCCACGGGCCGCTGCCGGTGCCCGGCCCGGCGACGCTGGAGGTCCTGAAGGGATCGCGGGTGCGCTGGACGGAGGAGCCCCGGGAGATGACCACCCCGACCGGGGCCGCCCTGATGCAGAGCCTGACCGGCGGGCACTTTACTGAGGCCGCGCCGCCGATGACCCTCCGCGGGGTCGGCTACGGCGCCGGTCGGGCCGGCATGGAGACCGTACCCAACCTCCTGCGCGCGGCGGTCGGGGAGATCGAGGGTCCCGCCGGAGACCTCCTGGTACTGGAGGCCAACGTGGACGACGCCTCCGGGGAGCTTCTCGGGGCGGCGGTCGAAGCTCTACTCACGGCCGGGGCGCTCGACGCCTGGCTCGAGCCGATCGTGATGAAGCGCGGCCGTGGCGCCTACAAGGCCTGCGCCCTGGCCCGGGAGGCCGATAGGGAACGGCTCTCCCAGCTTCTGATGCGCGAGACCGGCGTGCTCGGCGTCCGTCACCACCCCGTAGGCCGCACCGCCGCCGCCCGCCGGCTGGTGGAGGTCCGCCTCCCATACGGCACCTGCCGCGTAAAGGTCGGAGAGCTCGACGGGGAAGTGTTCGTAGCCGCCCCCGAGTACGCAGACGCCGCCCGGCTCTCCCGGGAGACCGGCCTCCCGCTACCGCAGGTCTACGCCGACGCCCGCGCCGCCTGGCATCCGGGAGAAGAGCCCGGCTGATCACGCCCTTCCTGCTCCTCCAACTGTAGAATATCCCATGCTGCGCGCGTCGGGTACAAGTAGGAGGCCTCCCGTGACGGACCCCGGAAACAGAAGGCCGAGCCCCGACCGCCCGGAGCTGCCGGAGAGCTACGGCGTGCCCGAGAGCGGAGACAGGATGCTCTCCTGGGAGCACGTGAGCCGGCGAATGCGGGAGGCCAGAGACTACTGGCTGGCGAGCGTTAGGCCGGACGGCAGGCCGCACACCGTTCCGGTATGGGGGGTCTGGCTGGACGATACCATCCACTTCGGCAGGGGACGGGAGAAGAGGAAGGCCCGGAACCTGGCGGCGAACCCGGGGGCCGTTCTACACGCGGAGAGCGGATAGGACGTCGTGATCCTGGAGGGCGTGGCGGAGGAGGTCACGGACGGGGACCGGCAGACACGCATCGACGACGCCTACGAGGTCAGGTACGGCATCCGGCACGGCACACCGGTGTGGGCGCTGAGGCCCCGCGCCGTATACGCCTGACCCACTTCCCCGGGGACGCCACCCGCTGGCTCTTCGGGGACCGGCGGTAGCCTTTGGAGGTCCTGCCGGAGATGATAAGGGCCGAGGGGAGGCTCCGGGGCGCGTGAGGGAGACCCCGCTCGAGTCTCCCGGCCCACCCTCTCCGACGGCACGGCCGGGGGCGTCGAGGCCGGCGCCCGGACCTTCGACCTCTGCCGGAGTCTGGTCGACGGCTACGTGCTCGTCTCGGAGGAGGAGATACGGACCGCCATGCGGCTCTTCATGGAGACCCACCACATGCTGATAGAGGGTGCGGCGCGCGTCGCCGTCGCCGCGTTCCTGAAGAGCGCTGAACGTCTCCGCGGCAAGAACGTGGTCCTGGTGATCTGCGGCGCGAACGTAGACCTCGGGACCCTGCGGAGCGTCCTCCGGTAAGACTCTGTACCCGGTCGTCTAATCCCGGCCGAGCTCCGAGGCCCGGCCCGCGACCTCTTCGAGCTTCGTCAGCGCCTCGGCCTGTCCGAGGCCGGTGCTCCGGAGGATGTCTATCGCGGCGGCCCGGACCTGCCCGACGAGCACGCTGGTGGCGAGGTCGTGGCGCTCCTTTAGCAGCACGGTAGCCTCCTCTGCCGCCCGGAGAGCGAACCACCGGGCCTCGTCGGGCTCGCCGGACTCCTCCAGGTAGGTGGCAAGGGCGCCGACCGACCGGGCTAGCTCCCGGACCGCTCCGGGCAGCGGCTCCGGCGCCGACCCGCCGGACCGGAGGGCGTTCGCCGCGCCGCGCGCCAGGACGCGGGTGTTGATCACGGCGAGGTCTATCCTGGTACCGGCGGCGGCGTAGAGCTCGAGGTGCTTGAGCGCCCTCCGGCGGGTCGGGGAGAGCCGGGCGGTCTCCTGGCCCGCGGCGAGAGCCTCGGAGAAGCTCCTCACCCGTTCGTCCAGCTCCCGGGAGCGCAGGAGCGCCCTCTCAGCCCGCTCCAGGTCGCCGCTCCCCAGCGAAGCGGAGATCTCCTCCAGGACCTCCACGAGCTCCTCGAAGATAGGACCCGCGGCCCGCTCGACCAGACGCTCCGGGTTTATCGGGAACAGGTAGTTCACCGCCAGGGCGACGCCGCCGCCCATCAACGCGTCGAGGAAACGGTCGGGGGTGAAGACCGCCTCCGGAGGCTGGAGTATGACGACCAGAAGCGCCGAGATAGCAGCCTGGCTGACCAGTAGTGGCCCGCCGCCGAAAAAGAGCGCAGCCCCCATCGCAAGCAGCACGACGGCCCCGATCTGGACCGTCCCCGTCCCGATGACGAGCACCAGGAGGTCGGCGACCATGAGCCCTACGGCGACGCCGAAGACGATCTGGACGGCCCGCCGCCCGCGCTCCCCGAGGGTTATTCCGAGCGAGACCACCGCCGCTATGGAGGCGAAGAAGGGCGCCTCGTGCCCGAGCACCGCCGCCGACAGAAAGTACGCGACGCTCGCCGCAACCGCCGTCTGGAGGATAGACCAACCGTTCGTCCGGAGGCGCTCGGTCCCCTCGGAGAACCCGCGCCGAACCCTGGAGACTCCTCGCTCTCTCACAGCCACCTGCAGATCGCCGGACCTCATCGTCTCTCTACACTCGGACTACCGGTACTATAACGCCGGTACCGCGGTGGCACACCCGGCAAAGAAAAAGAGCCGGGGACCTGCCCCGGCTCGCTCGAAATCGTCCCTGTCTCTATCCTAGCTACGCAGGGTTGACGTTCTCAGCCTGCATCCCCTTCTTGCCCTGGGTCGCCTCGTAGCTTACCTTCGCTCCTTCTTCCAGCGTCTTGAACCCGCTGCCCTCTATGCCGGTGTAGCGGACGAAGAGGTCCTCCCCACCGTCATCCGGCGAGATAAAGCCGTAGCCCTTCTCGTCGCTGAACCACTTTACCGTTCCCTGGGCCATATCGTGAGCCCGCCTTTCTCTTTCCAGGCCATACGGTAGAAGCCGCTCTCGCGGAGGCTCCGGCTACCGACGACCCTCATACGACTGCAGGCCACCCATACTACAACAGGCCGTCTCCAGCTTTCCACCCGGCGCTACTCCGGGAACCCGGAGCCCAGCAGCGCGGCGCAGTCCTCGTAGACGGTTACGGCCCCGGCCGCCTTCAAGGCCTCTTCGCCGAAGGCCCCGCCGGTAAGGACGCCGACGGTGCGGATACCGTCCCCGTCGGCGACGAACTCCGGGAGCAGCTTGTCCGATCCCTTGCCGATCTGCCGGTGTATCCTCCAGCGTGAGACGCGATGCTCCACCCTCTCGAACGCCCGCGCCCAGGCCTCGACGTGCAGGTAGTTCGTGTCCATGAGTGTCCCGTCGACGTCTAGCACCACTACCTTCATCACGAGCCGTGCCTCCTCCCGTACGCAAACTATGACTTACAATGACCGCATGGAGAACAGAGAGACACCTGCCACCCAACCTCCCCACGGCGCAGCCGGCACAGGATATACCCACTCCGGCCCAGAGCCAGTCCCGGCCCACCACGGAGACCCCGCCGCCGAACGCGGGGCCCTGGAGCAAGACGCCGCCGTGGTGGACCGCTCCGCCAGGACCATCCTCCGGCTCTCCGGCCGGGACCCCGCCGGGCTCCTGGCCGCCATACTGACCAACAGGGTACCCACGGAGGAGGACCGGGGCGTCTACGGCGCGCTCCTCGACCAGAAAGGCCGGGTCCAGACCGACCTCCGGGTCTTGAAGGCCGGTGAAGACATCCTGGCCGACGTCGAGCCCGAAGGCGCGGCAGCCGCCGGGGAGATACTGGGCCGCTACGCCCCCTTCTCCCGCGTAGAGGTAGAGGACCTCTCCAGCTCGGAGACCCCCTGGACCGCCCTGGGCCTCTACGGTCCGCGCGCCGGGGAGCTCGTAGAAGCTCTCTACGGCGTCCCGGCCGGGCTGGCCGAGCATGAGACCCGCGAGGTAGCGCTCGGGGACGGCCCCCTCCTGCTGGTGGGCGTCGCCCGCCCCGTACCCGGCTACGACCTCCTCGGCCCGGGGGCCGCGGTCTCCGCCGCCCGCGAGAGGCTGGTGGAGCTCGGCGCGACCCTCACCGGACATGAAGCCTACGAGACGGCCCGCGTTGAGGCCGCCGTGCCCCGCTTCGGCTCCGATATCACCCCGGAGAACTTCCCGGGCGAGACCG
>JACCZN010000216.1 GCA_013695915.1 Rubrobacter sp. | reverse complement strand
GCGGAGACCCGCGACCCCGCGCCGCTCGCCGACGCGGTAAGGAGCGACCCCAAACCGCTCGCGGCCCTGGCCGTGCTGCTGGCCGTCTCCCTGAGCCTCGTGGCGCGGGCCGCCCGCCGCAAGGAGGGGTAGGCTCCTGCTACCCACCGCAGCCCGGCCGCGGTAACCCGGCGAGGCCCTGGAGCTGAGCCACGTACACTTCCAGCCGGTCGGCGGGGCCGCGGGCGACATGACGCTCGCGAGCCTCGCTGCGGCCGGTGCGTCATTAGGGGAGGTCTCCCGCCGCCTACAAGGTCTCGGGGTGCCGTTCGGGCTCTCGGGGGAGCCCGTGGAGGTAAACGGGGTCGGGGCGCTCCGGGTCTCCGTCTCCTGCTCCGGGGAGGAGCACCACCGCAACCTCCGCGACGTGGAGGCCCTGATAGACCGCGCGGGCCTGCCGGTACGAGCGGCGGAGCGCGCGGCGGCGGCCTTCCGGCGGCTCGCGGAGGCCGAGGGCTCGGTGCATCGCCTCCCGCCGGAGGAGGTGACCTTCCACGAGGTCGGGGCGGTGGACTCCATCGTGGACGTGGTGGGGACCTGTGTGGCGCTCGAGCTGCTGGAGGCGGAGACCGTCAGTTGCGGGCCGCTACCGATGGGGAGCGGTGTGGTCTCCGCCGCCCACGGACCGCTGCCGGTACCCGGCCCGGCGACGCTGGAGGTCCTGAAGGGCTCGCGGGTGCGCTGGACGGAGGAGCCCCGGGAGATGACCACCCCGACCGGGGCCGCCCTGATGCAGAGCCTGACCGGCGGGCACTTCACGGAGGCCGCGCCGCCAATGACCCTCCGCGGGATCGGCTACGGCGCCGGGCGGTCCCGCATGGAGACCGTACCCAACCTCCTGCGCGCGGCGGTCGGGGAGATCGAAGGTCCCGCCGGAGACCTCCTGGTGCTGGAGGCCAACGTGGACGACGCCTCCGGGGAGCTTCTCGGGGCGGCGGTCGAAGCCCTGCTCCGGGCCGGGGCGCTGGACGCCTGGCTCGAGCCCATCGTGATGAAGCGCGGCCGTGGCGCCTACAAGGCCTGCGCCCTGGCCCGGGAGGCCGACCGGGACCAGCTCTCCCGGCTCCTGATGCGGGAGACCGGCGCGCTCGGCGTCCGGTACCACCCCGTGGGCCGCACCGCAGCCGCCCGCCGGCTGGTGGAGGTCCGCCTCCCCTACGGCACCTGCCGCGTAAAGGTCGGGGAGCTCGATGGGGAAGTATTCGTCGTAGCCCCCGAGTACGCCGACGCCGCCCGGCTCTCCCGGGAGACCGGTCTCCCGCTACCACAGGTCTACGCCGACGCCCGGGCCTCCTGGCACCCGGGAGAAGAGCCCGGCTGACCGCGCCCGTCCGGCTCCTCCGGCTGTAGAATATCCCTGTTACGCGCGTCGGGCACAGGGAGGAGGTATCCCGTGACGGACCCTGGAGACAGAACACCGAGCCCGGACCGTCCGGAGCTGCCGGAGAGCTACGGGGTGCCGGGGAGCGCGGAGGGGCTGCTCTCCTGGGAGCACGTGAGCCGGCGGATGTCGGAGGCTCGAAACTACTGGCTGGCGACAGTGAGGCCGGACGGCAGGCCGCACGCCGTTCCGGTGTGGGGGTCTGGCTGGACGATACCATCCACTTCGGCGGGGGACGGGAGACGAGGAAGGCCCGGAACCTGGCGGCGAACCCGGAGGCCGTGGTACACGCGGAGAGCGGGGAGGACGTCGTGATCCTGGAGGGCGTGGCGGAGGAGGTCACGGACGGGGAACGGCAGGCACGCATCGACGACGCCTACGAGGCCAGGTACGGCATCCTGCACGGCACACCGGTGTGGGCCCTCAGGCCCCGCGCCGTCTACGCCTGGACCCGCTTCCCCGGTGACGCCACCCGCTGGCTCTTCGGGGACCGGCGGTAGCCTTTGGAGGTCCTGCCGGAGGTCGTAAGGGCCGAGGAGCGGCTCCGGGGAAGCGGCGGGCGTCGCCGCGTTCCTCAAGAGCGCCGGGCGCCTTCGCGGCAGGACCGTGGTGCTCGTGGTCTGCGGCGCGAACGTAGACCTCGGGACCCTGCGGAGCGTCCTGCGGTAGGGCTCCGCGCCCGGTCGGCTACTCCCGGCCGAGCTCCGAGGCCCGGCCCGCGACCTCTTCGAGCTTCGCCAGCGCCTCGGCCTGTCCGAGGCCGGTGCTCCGGAGGATGTCTATCGCGGCGGCCCGGACCTGCCCGACGAGCACGCTGGTGGCGAGGTCGTGGCGCTCCTTCAGCAGCACGGTAGCCTCCTCTGCCGCCCGGAGGGCGAACCACCGGGCCTCGTCGGGTTCGCCGGACTCCTCCAGGTAGGTGGCGAGGGCGCCGACCGACCGGGCAAGCTCCCGGACCGCTCCGGGCAGCGGCTCCGGCGCCGACCCGCCGGACCGGAGGGCGTTCGCCGCGCCGCGCGCCAGGACGCGGGTGTTGATCACGGCGAGGTCTATCCTGGTGCCGGCGGCGGCGTAGAGCTCGAGGTGCTTGAGCGCCCTCCGCCGGGTCGGGGAGAGCCGGGCTGTCTCCTGTCCCGCGGCGAGGGCCTCGGAGAAGCTCTTCACCCGGTCGTCCAGCTCCCGGGAGCGCAGTAGCGCCCTCTCTGCCCGCTCCAGGTCGCCGCTCCCCAGCGAAGCGGCGATCTCCTCCAGGACCTCCGCGAGCTCCTCGAAGATAGGACCCGCGGCCCGCTCGACCAGACGCTCCGGGTTTATCGGGAACAGGTAGTTCACCGCCAGGGCAACGCCGCCGCCCACCAGCGCGTCGAGGAAACGGTCGGGGGTGAAGACTGCGTCCGGAGGCTGGAGTATGACGACCAGAAGCGCCGAGATCGCAGCCTGGCTGACCAGTAGTGGTCCGCCGCCGAAAAAGATCGGTATTGATTTAGCGTGGTGGCGAGCTCTTGACCTGAGACAGCTCAGTTGTGATTCTTATGGCCGATGAGCGCAGCTATCTCGGAAGAAGCAGCACCAACCTCGCGGGCACTAGCTCCGGCGGCACC
>JACCZN010000042.1 GCA_013695915.1 Rubrobacter sp. | reverse complement strand
GTGTAGTTGATGTTCCGGTTCACGACGTAGGTGACCTCGTCGCCGTTTACCGAACGCCGCAGCTCGTCGGCGACGCCGCAGAGCTCGGAGAGCTCCGTGCCGCGCGCGGTGAAGAGCAGGGCTATCTCCTCTGCGGAGAGGTCCCGCTCCCCGGCCCCCGAGAGCGCCCGGACGAACTCGGGCCGCATCTTGGACGGCCGCCAGCCCCGGAGCTCCCGGACCGTGCTCTCGGGGACAGCCTCGGTCGTGCCCGGCGACCAGGACTCGACCCGCGCGAACCCCTCGGCGTCCATCCCGGCCCGCACCCGGGGCGCGAGCTTCTCGTCCACCCACTCCCCGGCGTTACGGGCGTAAGAGGGGTGCAGCGCCAGCCGTTCGAGGAGGAGATACCCCTTACCCTCCGTGGTCTCCGCCAGCTCGTCGAGGTGGGGCCAGGGCTTCTCGGGGTTTACGTGGTCGGGGGTCACGGGGGAGACGCCGCCCCAGTCGTCTATCCCGGCGTCTATGTACCGGGCGTAGGGCGGCTCTCCGGTGGTTGCCGGTTCGGCGAGGTTCGGCGGGGCCTGCACGGTCATCTCCGGCGGCAGGAGGAGCCGGGCGAGTGCTACGGTGGCGAGCATCTCCCGCTCGGCGGGCTCGGGGGCGAGCGCCATGCGGGTGCCGGGCTTGGCCCGGAAGTTCTGCACGATGCACTCCTGGAGGTGACCGTGCCGCTCGTGCTGCTCCCGGATCGCCAGCAGCGCGTCCACCCTTTCGGCGACGGTCTCGCCGAGCCCGATCAGGATTCCCGTCGTGAACGGCACCCGCTGCCTACCGGCAGCATCCAGCGTTTCGAGCCGCCGCTCGGGGACCTTGTCCGGCGAGGCCCAGTGCGCCTGCCCCCGCTCCAGGAGCCGCCGGGAGACGCCCTCCAGCATGATCCCCTGCGAGACCGTGACCCCCCGCAAGGCCCGTACCTCGTCTTCCGACAGGACCCCCGGGTTGGCGTGCGGCAGTAGCCCCGTCTCCTCCAGAACCAGCCCGCAGATGTGGACCAGGTACTCGATGGTGCTCGCGAAACCGAGCTGGCGCAGCTCCCGCCGCGCCTCGGGGTATCGCCGCTCCGGCTTGTCCCCGAGCGTGAAGAGCGCCTCCTTGCAGCCCGCCGCCGCACCGGCCCGCGCTACCTCCAGCGCCTCCTCCGGCGTGAGGTACGCTCTCTCGCCGGCCTGCGGCGGGTGGGCGAAGGTGCAGTAGCCGCAGTTGTCCCGGCACAGCTTCGTGAGCGGGATGAACACCTTGCGCGAGTAGGAGACGCGGGGGCCGAAAGCCCGGTCGCGCACCTCCGCCGCCGCCCGCATCGCCGGACCCGGCTCCCCAGTGGCGAGCCGCGCCAGCTCGTAGGCCTCCTCCGCGCCGAGAGGTCCGGCCGCAGCCTTCTCTACCAGTATCCCGTAACCTTCGTAGTCCCGAATCATCCGGCTAGTATACCCACGGTTCCGGCACCTCTGAAACAGCCCGCGAAAATACCCGACAAAAATTATCGGAAATGGTTTAGAATATGCGCTTTGCAGATCGTACCGTAGGAGAGGAGCTCGCATGAGTGAGCAGCAGATACAGGAGAAGGGTTACGCCCACCCGGAGGCCCTGGTCTCCACCGACTGGGTAGCGGAGAACCTCGACGACACGGAGAACATCCGCATCGTGGAGTCTGACGAGGACGTCTTGCTCTACGAGGTCAGCCACCTCCCGAACTCGGTGAAGATCGACTGGGTCGAGGACCTGAACGACTCCCTGACCCGCGACTACCTCGACCCCGAGCGTTTCGCCGAGTTGATGAGCGAGAAGGGGATAGGCCCGGAGACGACGGTCGTCTTCTACGGGGACAAGAACAACTGGTGGGCGACCTACGCGCTGTGGGTCTTCAGGCTCTTCGGCCACGAGAACGTGCGCGTGATGGACGGCGGGCGCGTCAAGTGGGAGGCCGAGGGCCGCGAGATGACCCAGGACGTCCCCTCCCTGCCGAAGGTCAGCTACCCGGTGCCCCGGAGGGACGACGAGAAGATAAGGGCCTTCAAGAAGGACGTCGAGCAGCACCTCGCCGAAAGGGGCCGCGAGGGCGCGCACATGATAGACGTGCGCAGCCCCGGCGAGTTCTCCGGCGAGCTTCTCCACATGCCGGACTACCCGCAGGAGGGCGCGCTGCGCGGCGGCCACATACCGGGAGCTTCGAACGTGCCGTGGGCGCAGGCCGTGCGCGAGGACGGCACCTTCAAGAGCGCCAATGAGCTGCGTGAGATCTACGAGGGCAAGGCCGGGCTCTCGCCGGAGGACGACGAGGTCATAGCGTACTGCCGCATCGGCGAGCGCTCCTCGCACACGTGGTTCGTGTTGCAGTACCTCCTCGGCTACGACAACGTGCGCAACTACGACGGTTCCTGGACGGAGTGGGGCAACGCCGTGCGCGCCCCCATCGAGCGGTAGCCTTGGACCGTCGCGAGCGCGTAGCGAGGCTCGTAGACCACTCGAAGAACCCCCTGTGCCGGGGGTTCTTCGAGGGTGCGGAGGTAGTCATGCCCGGCGGCAGCCCGGAGTGCGGGGGCTCCGTAGTCATCTACCTCAAGGCAGACGAGGCCGGTGAGGCCATAGAGGGTCTCTCCTTTACCGGCGAGGGGGATACCATCAGCATGGGCGCGGCCTCCATCATCATGGAGCGCGTCCACGAGGAGAACCTCTCCATGGACGAGGTTCTAGAGCTCGACTACGACGAGTTCGTGGAGAGCCTCGGGCGGGAGGTCATCGGCAGCCGGACTCGCAACGCCACCCTGGGCTTGAGCACCCTGAAGTCCGCCATCCACAAGCACCGCCGCGACCGCCGCTCCTCGGCGGCCACGCCCGGAAGGGTACAGGTCGCGGAGAACACGCACTCCTGACGCCTGGCAGGGAGCCCCCCCTCGGAGCCCGATGCCCGCCGGAGGTTCCTTGTGCTCTCAGCCCGGTGGTAAGCCGGTCTCCCGGTCAACAGACGGCCGCCGAATTTGTCTAAACTGCGGGGCTATGACAGAAGATAGAGGAGAAGCACCCTTGTGGGGCGGCCGGTTCTCCGGCTCCCCTTCCGAAGCCTTCGAGAGGCTGAACGCCTCCATACCCTTCGACGTCCGGCTCGCGCCGCACGACATCCGGGGCTCCATCGCCCACGCCCGGATGCTCGGGCGGCGGGGGATAGTAACCGGAGAGGAGGCCGCAGAGCTCGTGCGCGGGCTCGAAAGGGTGCTCTCGGAGGTCCGCTCCGGTGAGTTCTCGTGGTCCCTCGCGGATGAAGATGTCCATACCGCCGTGGAGCGGCGGCTGCGAGAGGTCGCGGGCGAGGTGGCCCTGAAGCTCCACACCGGCCGCAGCCGCAACGACCA